>JASHSY010000349.1 GCA_030040825.1 Xanthobacteraceae bacterium | reverse complement strand
ACCACTTTCTGCAAGGCACTGACAACTGTACTGGCGTTATCGGCCTTGCTGTTGACCTCGTTCAGGAGACTCGAAACCGCACTGCAAAAGTCATTGACGGCGGATTGATTGGCTTGGGCTGAAACAGCGGCAAGAACCACGTCGGTCTCGACCACTGCTGCGCATGTTACGGGGTCGCCGCATGTGGTCAGACAGGAGTCGTTAATGACACTGCCGATCGTATTTTCAACGGCGTTGAGGATGTCGTCGAAACTGCAGCCGGCCCGCGCCGGAGCAATTGGCAATAGCGTTACCATCGCCGCAATGAGCGCAACGGCCAAGCCAATTGCACTGCGCCGTCCCTTTGCCATCGGACAGCCTTGGAGGCGAGCTAAAACTTTGCGGCAAGTCCACCCTCGAACGTAACGCTACCCTTGATATAGGCGGCGGGCAATTCGCCAACCGCATGTATTTTTTGCCCGGGGACGGCCTGGCGAATTCGATGCGTCCGGCTCAATTAGCCACTTGCTTGCGCGCCGTGTCGATCTGGCCTTTGAGAGCCGCGAGACCGACTGCTCCAACCACCAAATCCTTGCCGATCACATAGCTTGGGGTCGCTCTGACGCCGAGTTCACTGGCGAGCTTCATATCCTCGGCGAGCGTGGTCTTTACTTCATCGCTGGCCATGTCCCGTTGCAGCCGTACCATATCGAGGCCCTGGTGCTGGGCTACCGCTAAAGCTTTGTCGCTGCTGGCGGGCCCACTGGCGGCGAGAAGCTCCTGATGGAACGCGAGGTATTTCTGTCCGTCCGGGTCTTGCATCCGCACGGCAACCGCAATCCTGGCGGCATCGACCGAGCCCGGCCCCAGAATAGGAAATTCCTTGAGTACAATTCGCAACTTCGGATCGTCCTTGATCAGCGTCAGCATGTCGGGGAGCGCCCGTTTGCAGAAGCCGCAACTGTAATCGAAGAACTCCACCAGCGTAACGTCGCCATGCGGATTACCGAGCGTCACCTGATGCGGTGAGGAGAGCAGCAGCGCTGCATTGTCGGCGATGGCTGCGCTATGTTCGGCCGCCGTTGGGGCTGTCGCGGCGGGTGCGCCGGCTGTACTGGCGCCCGCATTTGCTTTCGCCGGCGAGCGGTACTTAAGCATCGCCGCGATGATCACCGCCATCGCCTCCGGATGCTTGATCATATATTCGGTAGCGATTTTTCCAACGTCGTCGGGATGGGTAGCGAGATATTCCTTGACGATGCCTTCAATTTCGCCACGCACATCCTGCGTGCGGCCGGCCTGCGGTGCGAACATGATCGCGCCGGCGACTATCGCGCGTGCGGCAAGGGCCCCCCATTTCATGGTGCTCTCCCATCGCTCGCAACATCGTCACTGCAACTGCTGCGTCATGTCAACGCTCTTCTGGCAGCGCGACAAGGTTCGGCATGAGAAAGCCAATCCGAGTGGGCACACAGAATGTGCAGACTACAACCGAAGCAACCGCGCTTTAGCGCATGCTGGCGAGCTGCAAGGAGTTGAATCGGGCGTTCTGCTCGTCGCTGAGCGTCTTCTGAAAATCGGCCAGCGCCACCTCGATAGTCTGAACCGCGCGCCAGGCGGCGTCGAGACGCTCTTCGGTTGCCTCCAGCCGCCCCAAAGCGGTGCGTGACACTGCACCGGGGCAGTCGGCGTCGAGATTGGCTTGCGCGCGATCGAACGCATCCTCGACTTTGGCCAGCGCCGGGCGCTGCTCGGCCGTCGGCTGCACGGCGCGCTCAAGCTCGGCCAGCGATTGTCTCGGCGACCCGGCCGGCATCTTGCAGGCCGGCGCGATCCCCTCGATCGCCGCGCCGGCGCCGTCGAAGCGGGTGCGCTGCTCGTCACTCAAGGATTGCTCGAACGCCTGTAGCGGCGGCCGCACGATCTCCAGCGCCATGATCATGGCGTCGAGCTGGTTGACCATCAGTTGCAAGCGCGCAACCGGTTGAGCCGGAATTTCAGTCGGACAGGATTTGATCAGGTAGCCATTGGCCTGGCCAAGCGCGGTTGCCAACTTCTGCAGCAGCGGCTGCTGGTTGGCATCCGGTGAGGTATCCCGAGTGATGCGGCCGACAATCTCCGCTGTCCGATCGCGATACGGGCAAAGGTCGGCGCTCTGCTGCGGCGGATATTTGGCAAAGGCCTGATCGAAAATATTCTGGTAGCCAAACGACCAGGACGAGGCCGCGCTGGGCGTGAAAATCTCGTCGTAGATCGACGGCCAGGCAAGTACGGGATACAAGAAGCTCGGCGGTCCTGCCGGCTTTACCGCCGCCTGCGGAGCCTCGGTGGCGGACGGCTCGGTCCGCGCCACGTGCCGGTGGCGATGGCCGCCCGGGACTGGCAGGTAAAGATGGAATGGCCCGAAATTCAGGCCGAATGCCTGCGCCGCCTGCGATGTGGGAAAAAGCGTAACAACAGCGAGTGCAATAACGCCAAGACGAACGCTGATCGTCGGCATGGCTCAAGCCCTCCAAAACCAGCCCTGAAAGGCCAATAACAACGCGTTCGACCGGCGTGAGTTCCTTCAATCGCGCTGGCTGTCGCTACCGCCTTTGCCTGCTGCGCTTGCACTGTCCGGATTAAGCGCGCTCAGGCCGTAATAGTTACACAAAATCGCTTCGATATCCGCGGGGAAAAACGGCTTTTTAGCCGCCTTGCGGAACAGCTCTTGATCGCCCAGCGAAGCCGAAACGACCATCGCGCGGACGGACAACAAATCTGCGCTCACGGCGCCCCCTGAACGCCGATGGTCTCCGCCCTCGCCAAATCAACGACTAAAAGGCTGCAGCGACTTTTGGTGTGACGCCGCCACCGGTCAAGCCAGCGCCGCGAGCTTGTCAACATATTCCCGATGAAACTCGTCGCAGGTGCAGGCGGCATTGACCGGCGCGGGATCACGTACGCGCCTCGACCAATTTCGCCGCGCTTTGGCCGGCGAGCCTTCCGAGCACTATCGCCGTCAGCAAACCGTTACCCGACAAATAGCCGCTGGCGCGTGGACCGGAAATGCCGGCTGCCGCACCGCCGGCGGCAAACAGGTTGGGCAAAGGCTCCCCATTCCTGTCGAGCACGCGCGCTGCGGGATCGACCGCAAGACCTCCCTGGGTGTGAAACAACGCCCCGGTAACCTTCACCGCCTTGAATGGCGGCAACAATTGTTGCGACCCGGCAAAGGCGCGGCCAAAACGATCTTTGCTGGCGGTAGCTTTGGCGTGTTCGACCTCGCTAAAGGTTTGCGCAAGCGCATCACCCGGCAGATGCAACCGAGCGGCCAAATCCCCGATCGTTGCCGCTTCGAGGATCGCACCGGCGGATTCGGCGTGCCGGAAATCGGCGAACTGGCGGGCAATCGCGGCAATACGTGCGTCGAAAATATTGAACGCCACCCCATCGGGTTGCGCCAGCACAATGGCGGCCTGCTCGGAGTATCCTTGGCTTTCATCCGAGAAGCGAACACCGCCATTGTTGACCTGGAAGCCGCCCTCCATGATTACCGCCCAGGTCACCAGTACGCCGTGCGGATGCGCAACCGAGCCGTGGCCCTGATAACCCGACATGTGCAGGAGTTTGGCGTCAAGCGCTTCCCCCCACCGCACCGCATCGCCGCGATTGCCGGGATGGCCGAAATACAGAGCCCCGCGCATCTCGAGGATATGGCGCGCTACCAAATCCGGAGCGCCGCCGTAACCGCTGCACGCGAGAATGACAGCGCCGGCACCCAGCTGATCGTGCGCGCCGTCGGGCCGCGCAATCTCGACCCCGCCAACACGACCATTCCGGTCCGCGTAAAGCGCGCTGACGGTTGCGTTGAGGATGAGCGGAATGCCGCGTTCCTCTGCCGCCTGGCGCAAACGGTCGATGAGCTCCAGGCCCGAGCGCGACGGCAGGCCGTGCATCCGCCGTGCCGAGTGGCCGGGATAGTCAAAGTCATCCACCATCGAGAATGGCAAGCCGTAGCGATCCGCCAGCCACTCGACCGCAGGACCTGATTCCCGCGCGATACGTTCGATCATCGCTGCATCGCTCTCACTGTGCGCCTTGCGCGCGATGTCGGCCGCAAATAGGGTCGCGTCGTCGTCGATGCCGCGCGCCTTCTGAAAACGCGTGCCGGCTGCCGGAATGAGTCCCGCCGACAACGCGGTCGATCCGCGAGGAAGCGAATCGCGCTCCAGGACGATAACTTCGACGCCGGCTTCCTGCGCGGCGAGAGCCGCGCATAGACCCGCTGCACCGGCGCCAATGACAACAACCGAGGCACCGGCGGAAAATCCGGCTGTGGGGATTGCTCTGACGGTCACGTGTCAGGCCGGCTTGCAGTGGGTTATTGACCGCCGCGCGGCTTAGCGAGCAGCATCTGCGTGCAGCGAAACAGCGCGATGGTCTTGCCGGTTGCTTCGCTTTTGACTTCCGCATCCCAGACCTGAGTCGTCCGCCCGCCGTGGACGAGGCGCGCCTCGCAGCTGATACGCCCTTCGAGCGTCGTGCCAATGAAATTGGTTTTGAGTTCGAGTGTCGTGAAGCCGCCAGTACCATCCGGCAGCGACATCATGCAGCCATAGCCGCACGCCGTGTCGGCCAAGGCCACCACCGTGGCCGCGTGCAGATAGCCGTTCGGCGCCAAATGCCGCTTGCCGACCTCGATAAAGCCGTGCGCAAAGCCGGTGCGGAGCTCCAGCCAATCGATCGCCAGATAATCGGGCAAATAGCCCGCTTGCTTGGCGCGGAACATCGCAATTGCATCGCTCATGATTGAGGCCCGTGCGCTTTCTCGCTACTGCCGTACCAACAGCACCGGGTCGGCGGTTTCCGGCACACGCTGCCAAGTATTGGCGTCATTCTCCTCGAACCGCCAACTTTGTCCACGTGCGGAAAGCAGCAGCAATTCGCCCTGGTCCATTCGCCATGCCGTCGGACCGAAGCGGGCGACCAACGCATCGCAACCGGGCTTGATCTTCAACGCCAGCGTGCCTGCCGCGGCGGGATTGTCGACCAGGGTGAGCACGCAGATCGGCTTGCCGGTGCCTCGCGCGACCGCCCAATCACCGATCATATCGTCGGCCGATCGCACGGGCGCCGCGGCAGCGCTCTGCAAAATGTAGCGCCCCTCCCCCGGCTGAAAGCCATCGAAGATGCCGCTTTCGACTTCGGAAAACTCGAGCACTGCATTGCTACGCGCATCGAGCAGCCGCAAAGTTCCGTAATTATCGATGGTCCAGCCAACGATATCCTTGGTCGAAGGAAACAAATTGGCGCAGTTGCGATCGACATCGGCCCGGTAGCCGCCGGCCGCGGCATCGGCTCGAAATGCAAGACGACAGACCTTGTCACGATCGGCGTTCGAGAATTCCCAAGCGCCGATCATGGCTTGGGCGGCATCGCTGAGCGGGGCTATGTTCTGCGCCAGCGCGCCGCAACAAAGGCCCACGGCTATTGCTAGGCCGACGACCACACTTCGGACCATGCCGTTCCCTATGGCGTACGCGGGGACGCTAGCACGCGAGCGCCCGTTCCGTCATGCGCCCGTATGTACCTAGAGGGTGATGCCACGATCCGCCGCTTGTGATCGTTGCCCAGCGCCTTACATTGATGGCGACACAAGCCATCAGGCAGCCTGACGCATGGCGAACGACCCGGATCGGCCCGAACGGCCACGCCTTGAGCCCGAGATCATTCCGCCGGAGCGATCGCGGGGTGACAGCGAGTGGCCACCTCATGCCTGGCCGCCTTACGCATCGGCCGCGCGCCAGCGCATCTATGTCGCCCGGCTCGGCCCATTCGGTTTCGCTCTGCTGATGGCGATTATCGGTATCGTGGTGGCCTTGATCCTGCTCGCCGTAGTGGGAGCAATCCTGGTCTGGATTCCGATTTTGGCGCTACTGCTTGCGGCGGGCTTCATCTACCGGCTGCTGCGCCGGGAAGGACCTCTCGGCGGGCGGCCATAAACCCTGGCGCGACATGGAACTTTCGCGCCCGGTCCAGCGCGTACACCACCTGTTAACCGTGTCATCTTATGAATTGATTAACCATCCCGGCCGCGCTGGACATGGGTGACTGCGTGGCTTTGATTCAGTCTCGAGAACAATGAGATGAACCGAGATTAGCGCTGCTGCGCGCGGCCTCACTGCAACGTTGCGCCGCTAGCAGCAAAGTCAGTTCGGAGAATGTTCGAAGCGCCACGCCAAATGCAATCGGCAATCGCCGGGGCCGCCAACGTCCCGGCCGGTTTTGCGCCGACTGGCGAAATTGATTTTCAGAGATTGTTGTCGGTACTTTGGCAGGGCCGTGGAACAATCGCGTGGACGACGGCCGCTTCGCTTGTTGCCGTCATGCTGCTCGTGCTCATCGTGCCGCACAGTTACACCGCGGTCACCCAGATCCTCATCGAGCCGACCGATTTGCGCGCGGTCAACACCGACATCGCCGCCAATCAGACCAACAACGAGGTCGCGGTCCTGCAAGTCGAAAGCCAGGTCCGCGTGCTGATGTCCGATAGCGTGCTGGGACGCGTCGTCAAGGCCGAAATGCTCGACCGCGATCCGGAATTCGTCGGGCGCTGGATTGGCACCGGCGCCGACAGTACCATTGCCGCCATCAACGCCCTCAAACGCAGTATTTCGGTGAAGCGCGCCGAGCGTACCTACGTGGTCGACGTCGGCGTCACCACACATGAGCCCGCCAAGGCGACGCGTATCGCCAACGCTATTGCTCAAGCTTACCTGACCGAGCAAACTGCCGTGCGTTCGGATGCCGCCCGCCAGATTTCGCAATCCCTGTCCGCACGCCTCAACGAGCTCAAGGAGCGCGTGCGCCAAGCCGAGGACCGCGCCGAAGCCTACAAGGCCAGCCACAATATCATCGGAGTGAATGGACAACTGGTCGACGAACAGCAACTGTCCGAGGTGAACAACCAGCTCGGACAGGCGCGCGCCCGTACGGCAGCGGCCAAGGCGCGTCTCGACCAAATTCAACAAATACAGTCATCCAAAAGCGAATTTGGCGCCTTCCCGGAGGCGATTCAGTCGCAAACCATCACCGCGTTGCGCAGCCAATATGCCGAGATCATGCGCCGCGAAGCCGAACAGATGACTTCGCTCGGTGACCGCCATCCGGCGGTGATTGAAATTCAAGCGCAAGCCGAGCGTTTGCGACACATGATCGAAGACGAAGTTCGCCGGATCGCGCTTTCGGCGCGCAGCGACTACGAAAGCGCCCGCGCCAACGAAGCCGCGCTCGCCGCCAGCGTGGACAAGCTCAAGGGCAGCGCGATCACCACTAACGAAGCGCTGGTGACGCTGCGCGAGCTCGAGCGCGACGTGCTGGCGAGCCGCGCGGTCTATGAAGCGTTTCTCGTCCGCGCCCGAGAGACCGGCGAGCAAGAGCGGCTCGATACCAAGAATATTCGGATCATCTCCCGTGCCGAAGTGCCGTTGCGGCGGAGCTTCCCGCCGTCGAGCCTGCTGCTGGCGATGGCCGCGGTGCTGTTCGGCGTCGCCGCCGGAAGCGGTATGGTGGTCGCGCGCGAATTGTACGACGCGCAAATGCCCCATATCTCCAAGACCGGCATCGGTACAGGCGCGGGCGCGGCGGCCGGTTCCCTGGGCGGCAAATTATTCCAGACGGTCACGCAATTCTGGCCGCCGATCAAGCTTTCGTCGCCCACGGTACCGGTGCTCGCGGTATTGCCGAACGTCGACGTTTCGTTCGGCCTCGACGCCGCCGAGGACTCGAAATCGCGCTTTGCCGGCGAACTTCGCAAAGTGATCAAAGTTCTGTATGCCGATCACAAGAGCCGCGAAAATCCCAGCGTTCTCGTGGTCGCCTGCGACGATCAGGACGACACGGTGGCGGTCGCGCTCACGCTTGCTGCCGTCGCCGCGTCCACACAGCGCGTGCTGCTGATCGACGCCGATTTGGAACGCCGGACGCTGTCGGCGATCGACGCCGATCAGAACGACGCTGGCTTGGTCGACGTCGCCACCGGTCGGCGCCAGCTTGCCGACGTGATCTTTCGCGACCAGCAAACCAATATCAATCTGGTGTCGTTCGTTTCGCCAAGCAGTCGCCGCGACCGCCGGATCAGCGAAACCGATGTCAGGCGCGCCTTCGATCAGGTCAAGCGCTTCGACATGGTGATCGTCGCTGCGGTCGACCTGAGGCGCGATCCTAGCACCCGCTTCTTTGCCGGCCTGGTCGACCATATCGTGATCGTGGCCCGCACCGATGAGCCTTACGAAGGCGCCATAAACCAATTCGTCGCCCGCCTCGGCGTCGACGCGCGCAAGGTTCGCGGTGCGGTGCTCACCGGCGCCAAAACGGCGTGAGCATCGCAGCGTCCGGCGCGCCGTCGACAACGCGTTCAGGGAAAATCGGTTTGGCACAGCACGGCGTCATTCCGACGGATATTCGGCTAACCGGCGCAGCGATTTCGCCCGGCTCGCTGATCCGCAGCGTGCTGCTGGGCACGGTTTTTCTGCTGCTATGGATCTCGTTCGTACCGTTTCCTGATCTGACATTGCCCCCGGAGATCGCCGAACAGGGCAGTGCCGTTAATCAGATCGGCTATTCGCTGCTGTTTGTGGTACTCGCCGCCTGGTGCATCGTGCACGAACCGGGCCGCTTGCTGCCGCTGTTACGGCCGGCCCTGGTCGCAGTGTTGCTGTGGCTTGCCGTATCGGTAGCCGCGTCCTGGGATCCGTGGCTCTCCGCTCGGCGTCTCATTTTTACGCTGGTGACGATGAGCATCGCCGCCATCCTGCTGTTGTTGCCCAGGAATGTGCGTCACTTCGGCGACGTGCTGGCGGCGGCCGTGCTTATCGTATTGGCGATCAGCTATTACGGCGTATTTTTCAAGCCAGATTTGGCGATTCACCAGCCGGCGGATTTCTCGGAGCCGGAGCTTGCCGGCGATTGGCGCGGCGTATTCGGGCACAAAAACGATGCCAGCGCCGCCATGGTTTTGTTCGTCTTCATCGGACTATTTGTCATGCGGCTGCGGCGCGTGGCGGTCGGCCTGCTCATCGTCGCATTGTCCGTCATATTCCTCATCTTTACGCACTCAAAAACGTCGATTGTCATGCTGCCGCTCACGCTTGCCGTCGCGGCGATCTTGCCGCGTATTCGCCGGCCGTTCGTCGGCGTCGCCTTTGCGCTCGCCGTTGCGATCGGTTTCATCGTGTTTTCGGTCGGATCGATCTATATCGAACCGATCCGCAATTTCCTCAACGCAACGATGTCCGATCCGTCCTTCACCGGCCGGACCGATATTTGGGAATTCGCGATCAGCCGCTTGGCGCAACACCCGATCGTCGGCTACGGCTTTGCCGCATTTTGGAATACGCCTGAAGTCATCTACGGCATGAAGGAAAGCTGGGCCAATACGGCGAGCCATGCGCACAACGGCTACCTCGACCTCGCCATCACCATCGGCATCCCGGGCGCACTACTCGTCGTCGTCTGGCTGATCGTGATTCCAATCCTGGACTTTTATCGCTGCCCACACGATCCCGCCGCTGCCCCGTTGGAGACATTGTTTTTGCGGGTCTGCTTGTTCGCCGCCTTTGCATCGTGTTTCGAGAGCAGGCTATTGCAGGAAGGCACATCCGAACTTTTCTTGTTTACGGCGGTGTTCGGCTTGCGCCTGCTCTCGGTGTCGCGCGCAGCTCGCTGACGCGCCGAACGGCCTGGCCGTCGATTGTCGGCATCAACGATGGGACATATTGCCAAAGGGAAAGCCTACGACCTCAGTCACACGGCCAATTTATTATTGGGGTGACTCGGGAAATGTTACGGAGCACCCACGCGATTGCGCCTACTTTCCGGTAAATCACTTCAAGCACCGCAAACGAGCCACGTCATCCGACGTCGCCTCGCATCGTTAAAACGCGACACCGGGCGTCTTAACCTTGTTGGATTATTAGCTTTATTCTTCCGCCTGCTCGGCGAATACGTAGTCGGTATGGACAATTCTCGCGCTTCGCACACGGTCAGCTTGATTACGCCGAGCTACTGGCGCGATTTCGAACGCTGCGCGCTGCTGTGCGAGAGCATCGACCGTTACGTCACATCGTTCGCGCGGCACTATCTGGTCGTCGCCGACGACGATGTAAGGCTGTTCGCCAAATTCTTGCCGCACCGCCTCAGGCCTCCGATCGACAGCGAAATCGACGGGTGTTTGATGCTGGCGGCGCGCGGCAGGACCGTTAGCGCCCGGTAACGATTCTTCATCCTT
>JASHSY010000348.1 GCA_030040825.1 Xanthobacteraceae bacterium | reverse complement strand
GTTCGGCAAGCCGCAAGGCGACTTTCGCCATCGATTGGGCGACCAGGCGCAGTTCCTGGGCGCGCCAGGCCATATGAGCCACGCCGAAGAAGAAGATGATCGGCAATAGTGCGGCAGCACCGAGGCCGATGAGCGTGGTGGCTGGGGAATGGTTTGGGCCGAGCGCCGCATTCAGGTCGCGCAGATACGCCCACGAGAGCGCAATGCAGGCAACGACCCATGCGGCCGAGAATATCGCGGCGACAAAATATGACGTACGCGCCGGGCGATTTTGCAGCGCTTGCAAGATCTGCCCGATCGATTGCTGGTCATCGTTGGCAGCCGCGAGCGAGAGCGGATCGCCCGCCGGCGCGCCGATCGGACCGGAGTCGACGGAAACAGCACTCGGTATAGGCGACGGCTGGGCCCAGGTTTCGTCGTCTGCGGCCGCCGCGACGCCGGCGTTCAATCCTTGACCGTGCGCTTCGACATCCGTGACCTTGAGCGCTTCCTGGATCGCTGAGAGCGCGGCTTCGGTAGGATCCGCGATCTTCTTAGGACTATTCGCCATTTCGGTCGTCGCCTCGCATGTTACGCCGGACTAGGGCGGCCGTACTAAAGACTTGGGTCAGACTTGGGTCGCGCCACCAGCGCGTGATCGGTCAAACCAACATCGGCACAAAGAGGGGCTCCCCGCCCTCACGTTAGACTGCCGTAGCTCATCCTATCGGTCTGGCGGAGCGGAGAAAACCGGATTGGTAACGTCCTTTTAATCATCGTTAATAACGATTGGGACACCAAATAACGATTGGGACACCATCAGTCCGCTTGGACCCGCCCGCCCGACTTTGCCATTGTGCGGCCAACAATGCGGCCGGTCTGGGGCCGCTAAGGGGCATTGTCCACGGTTCCAGCGGCGTCAGGCCGCGATCGGCCCCAAGCGGGTAATAAGTTACTTACCCATCGCGGTGAAAGAGAGCCGGGAAATCTTTCGAAAGGATCGATATTTACCGCGCTTTCGCGGGTTGTCCGCATGATCCGCCCCAGGCGCAAGCATATGCGCGGGGAGAGGACGTCATGCCTGAATCGTGCCTTTTGGCCGTGCCCGATCTTGAGCAAAAGCCGCCAATCATCGATACGGATCATCTGCGACGCATGACGCTCGGGGATCGCAGCCTCGAGCGCGAGGTTTTGCAGATCTTTGCCCGCCAGACCACGCTGATGCTTGGACGTATTGTCGGTGCCAAGCCGGCTTGTGCCGCAGCGGCTGCACATACGCTCAAGGGCTCGGCTCGGGGAATTGGGGCGTGGTGCGTAGCGCAGGCGGCCGAAAACCTTGAACACGCCGTTGCGCGCGGCGATGCTCGTGGCCTGGAAGCGGCGATTACCGAGCTGGAAGCCGTCAGCGCCGAGGCGCGTGCGGCGATTGCGGCGCGGTTGGCCGATTCCATGGACGCGCAAGCCAACGCGTTCGGCGATGCTTTGCGCGAGCACTGATCTAACTTCAGCTTAGCGTACTGGCGCAGTACCGCGGGAGCCTATAGAAGACTGCCCGCCGGGCCGGTCGTTACTCCTGCATTGCGGTCCGGCACGTGGCGCTACCCTGCATGGTCAAGATCACATTCATCGATTCCGATGGAGCGGCTCGCACCGTCGAGGGTGAAGTCGGTTCGACCCTGATGGAAACCGCAATCAATAACGGTGTACCCGGAATCGAAGCCGAGTGCGGCGGCGCCTGCGCCTGCTCGACCTGTCACGTCTATGTCGAAGAAGCATGGCGGGAGAAAGTCGGTGCTCCCTCGCCGATGGAAGAGGACATGCTCGATTTCGCCTATGGCGTGCAGCCGAACTCCCGGTTGTCATGCCAGATCAAGGTGAGCGAGGAGTTCGAGGGCTTGGTTGTGCGAACGCCAGACCGCCAAGCCTGAGGAAGAATGGGCTTCTGCGGCGCAAGCTCTGACTGGCATAAATCCTCGGATTGCTGGAACAAAGCGCGCGTTTTTGCCTCCGGCTTCCTCTTCCCCTCACGCCATCGCCACGCTAGACACTCGCAATCTCAACTCATCACCCTTAGCTGACAACGCATTGAGGCGAGTGCGGACACGATATGAGCGAACCCATCAAGACTGACATTGTAATAATCGGTGCTGGCCCGATCGGCTTGTTTGCCGTGTTCGAGCTCGGTCTGCTCGACATGAAGGCGCATCTGATCGACATCCTCGACAAGATCGGCGGCCAGTGTGCCGAGCTTTATCCGGAAAAGCCGATCTACGATATTCCGGGCATTCCCTACACTAGCGCGCAGGGCCTGGTTGACGCGCTGCTTTTGCAAATCAAACCGTTCAATCCGCAATTCCATCTCAACGAGATGGTGGAGAAGGTCGAAAAGATCGGCGATCCGCTGTTTCGCGTCACCACCGACCAGGGCAAACAATTCGAGTGCAAAGTTGTCGTGATCGCCGCCGGTGGCGGCTCGTTCCAGCCGAAGCGGCCGCCGATCCCCGGTGTCGAGCCGTATGAAGGTAAATCGCTGTTCTATTCGGTGCGCCGGATGGAGCAGTTTCGCGACAAGCGCATCTTGATCGTCGGTGGCGGCGATAGCGCGCTCGATTGGACGCTCAACCTGGCGCCGCTAGCAAGAAAGCTCACGCTGATTCATCGGCGCAGCGAGTTCCGCGCCGCCCCCGACAGCGTCAACAAGATGAAAGTGCTGGCCGAGGCCGGCAAAATCGATCTCGTGCTCGGCCAGGTCACCGCGCTGCATGGCGATGGCGGTCAACTCCACAAAGCCACCGTCAAAACCAACGATGGCGCGATAAGCGAACTCGAATGCGACGCGCTGCTGCCGTTCTTCGGCTTGACCATGAAGCTCGGTCCGGTCGCCAATTGGGGCTTCGAACTCAAGAACAACGAACTGATCCCGGTTGAGACGGCGGCCTTCGAAACCAGCGTGCCCGGCATTTTCGCCATCGGCGACATCAATTGGTATCCCGGCAAGCTCAAACTGATCCTGTCCGGCTTCCACGAAGGCGCGCTGATGGCACAAAAGGCGTACCATTATTGCTATCCGCAGAAACGGCTGGTGTTCCAATACACGACGTCGTCTTCGAGCCTGCAGAAGAAGCTCGGCGTCGCGCCACAGACTGCGCAGCCGGCCTGACGCCGCTCCGGCGTCTCGCTGGGTTCCGCGCGAGTGAGCGGAGGTCGTGATGCCGAACGCGATCGCCACCAAATGCTGTATCGCCGGCGGCGGACCGGCTGGCGTGATGCTTGGCTTCCTCCTGGCGCGCGCCGGCGTCGAAGTTATAGTCCTTGAGAAGCACGTCGATTTCTTCCGCGACTTCCGCGGCGATACAATTCATCCTTCGACGCTCGAGCTGATGTACGAGCTTGGTTTGCTGGATGAATTTCTCAAGCTGCCGCACCAGAAAGTCGAGGAATTCGTCGCACAGATCGGCGACCGGCACATGCGGGTAGTCGATCTTCGCCACCTGCCGACCCGCTGCAAATACATCGCGCTGATGCCGCAATGGGATTTCCTCAACTTTCTCGCCGCGCACGGCAAGCGCTATTGGACCTTCGATTTGCGTATGAACGCCGAGGCGACCGATTTGATCGAGGAGGGCGGCCGCGTCGTTGGCTTGCGCGCAAAGACGCCGGACGGCGCGCTCGAAATCCGCGCCGATCTTGTCGTCGGCGCTGACGGCCGGCATTCGACGGTGCGCGAACGAGCGGGCTTCGCCAGCGAGGATTTCGGGGCGCCCATGGACGTGCTGTGGTTTCGGGTGTCGCGTAAGCAAAGCGATCAGGCCGAGACCTTCGGCCATATCGAAGCCGGCATGATGATGATCATGCTCAATCGCGGCGACTATTGGCAGTGCGCCTATGTCATTCCGAAAGATGGAATCGAGCGGGTAAAGGCCGCGGGGCTGGCCGCATTCCGCGAGTCGGTGGTGAAGATGTCGCCCTACCTCGCCGACCGGGTGGCGGAATTGAAAAGTTGGGACGACATCAAACTGCTGACGGTGGCGGTCGACCGGCTGTCGAGATGGTGGCGGCCGGGTCTGATCTGCATCGGCGACGCCGCGCACGCGATGTCGCCGGTCGGCGGGGTCGGCGTCAATCTCGCCATCCAGGACGCGGTCGCTGCTGCCAACCGGCTTGCCGCGCCGCTCAAGGCCGGGACCGTCAGTGACGCAGATCTGCAGGCGATCCAGGCGCGGCGCAGCTGGCCGGTTCACATGACGCAATTGTTTCAACTCATGATGCAAAACCAGATCATCAGCCGCGCGCT
>JASHSY010000347.1 GCA_030040825.1 Xanthobacteraceae bacterium | reverse complement strand
GCGGCGGCAGGCGATGGCGGGATACACTTCCGGAGGCGAGCAGCAAATGTGCGCGATCGGCCGCGCGTTGATGTCGAATCCGAAATTGATTCTGCTTGACGAACCGTCGATGGGTCTGGCGCCGCAGATCGTCGAAGAAATTTTCACGATCATGAAATCGTTGAATGACAGCGAAGGCGTTTCATTCCTGCTGGCGGAACAAAACGCCAATTTGGCGCTGAAATATTCCGGCTACGGCTATGTGCTCGAGAATGGACGCATCGTGCTGGATGGCACGGCGACCGCACTCTCCGAGAACGAGGACGTCAAGGAATTCTACCTCGGCGTTGCCGAAGGCAAGCGTAAATCGTTCCGCGACGGCAAACACTATAAGCGCCGCAAGCGGTGGCTCGCCTGAGCGCAGTGCCGGCCACATTTTCGTGGGCTGTCACGTGCTCCCTTCGGTGTAACTGCCGGCTCAAGCGCCAGCGCAGGTGCGAATGCCGAAAGGAATCCCGGGCCTTACTGAGACCCCGTCAGAACAGCATCGGCACCGACGATACCTTCAGCGGAAGGATGGGGCCGCCGGGCGGTCCGATGATCGACAGCAGGAAGACCGGAGAACGCCGGATATGGCGACTTATCCGCCTTGTGGACCAAAATGACTGTGCAGGCGGAGCGCGCTGTAATCAAACTGTCGCGTCACAACCGAGCCTTTTCCCCCCAACTGTAACACGCCGTGTGATGGCTTGACGTAAACACTCTCGTACCTTCCGGTATATTCCTCCCTCCAGCCTCGCTTGCCGACGAGAAACCCCTAAACGAACGACGCGAGCCTCGTGCCGTGCTCCGCCTTTGCTGCGCGGCTAAATGCGAACGGCAGCAGCTTTCGGCCGATCGGTATAAAAAACTGAGTAAAAGCCAGTTAGGCAACGCGATAACTGCCGGGCTAAAAAATTGTCTGGTTAACGATTGGCTACGTGAAAATTGCGTTCGTTACCGGGCCCGGCTGCCTCCATGCCATGGCGGATTGCAGTTGTTCGAACCGAAATAATGATTGCGCCGGCTAACGGACCAGCGGCTCCAGGCTGACGGTTTTCGGCGGCACGCTGTCGGCCGGGACGAAGAAATCTTGCGCCAAACTTTGCGTCTGGTCGACGCGGAACTGGTCGAAGTCGGTGACGCCATTTTCGGCAAGAAAGGTGTCGTCGATCAGGAATCGCCCGGTGAGCTCGCGCGAAGGGTGCGAGAACACGGCGTAGGCGGCTTCCGCCATAATTTCCGGTTTGCGCGACGCCCGCATCATTGCGTCGCCGCCGAGCAGGTTCTGCACGGCGGCGGTCGCGATCACCGTGCGCGGCCACAACGCGTTGACCGCAATCCCTTTGGGCCGTAGCTCGCCGGCAAGCCCCAGCACCACGAGACTCATGCCGAACTTCGCCATGCTGTAGGCAGTGTGCGCGGCAAACCACTTCTCTTTCATGTCGAGCGGTGGAGAAATCATCAGAATGTGCGGGTTGTTGGCTTTCTCCAGATGCGGAATGGCCCATTTCGAGACGACAAAGGTGCCGCGCGCATTGATCTGATGCATCAGGTCGAACCGCTTCATGTCGGTCGCGGCCACCGGAGTAAGCGAGATTGCGCTGGCGTTATTGACCACGATATCGATGCCGCCGAAAGTCGCCGCGGTTTTGTCGAGCGCCTCCTTCACCATCAATTCGTCGCGGACATCGACGACCAATGGCAGCGCCTTGCCGCCGGCGCGCACGATTTCGTCCGCTGCGGTGTAGATGGTGCCGGCAAGCTTTGGATGCGGATCGGTGGTTTTCGCGGCGATCGCGACATTGGCGCCATCGCGGGCGGCGCGCAGTCCGATCGCAAGTCCAATGCCGCGCGACGCGCCGGTGATGAAGAGTGTTTTTCCGGAAAGCGACATCATCGGCCTCATTGATTGCGGGAAAAAAAAGCCTGGAACGCTGCGCGGGCTTCGTCGGATTGCAGAAGGTCCTTGTAGTGACCAGATTCCGTTTCCATACGTTGCAGGATCGTCTCGAGCGGTAGCCGCATCAGGCTGCGTGCCAGCGTCAATGCACGCGACGGCAGCGCGGCGATTTCCTGCGCCGCTTTGAGCGCGATGCCATCGACCTCGGCCGGACTGACGACCGTATTCACCAGGCCGGCTTCTTTCGCCTCTTCGGCGGATAGCGGCCGGCCCATTGCCAAGAGCGCGAAGGCGCGTGCATGTCCCATGCGCATTGGCGCAAGCATTGTCGAAGCCGCTTCGGGAATGAGTCCGAGTTTGAGGAATGGCGTCATCAGCTTGGCGCCGGTGCCGGCGACCACGTAGTCGCAGTGCAGCAGCATGGTGGTGCCAAGACCGACCGCGACGCCGTTGACCGCGGCGACCATCGGCTTTTGCGCCCGTGCGAGCGAAGTGATGAATTCGTGCGCGCGTGGATCGAGGCCGCCGTCGGCCGCTTTCATGAAATCGGCGAGGTCGTTGCCGGCGGTAAAAACGTCGGGACCGCCGGCAAACAGGACGCAGCGAACCGCGCCGGTTTGATCGGCTTCGCGCAATGCGTTGGTCATAGCGAGATACATCGCCAGCGTCAGCGCGTTCTTTTTTTCCGGCCGGTTCATCCGGATGGTGCGCACGCCGCCATCGTCCGTTACGGCTATATGGCCGGTCATGGCATCCCCCAATTTGGTCGATCTTATTGATTGCACGTGGATGCGCCAACCGCACCGGGTGCCGGGCGACCGCTATCTTAGCTTTTTTCTTGGCGAATAAGCTTTCCGATCGCGCGAAACTCATCGTCGGCGGCGGTCCGCGCCTGCACTTCGATGGTCCGGTAGAGATCGACCACCCGCTCCCCGGTTGGCGTTACCACCGCGCCGCCGCCGCGCGCCCCGCCGGTTTCGGCCTTGACTGCAGGCTCCGCCAACGCGTGGTTGATTTCATCGACCAACAGCCAGGCACGCCGATATGACATTCCGATCGCCCGCGCTGCAGCGGAAATCGATCCGGTTGCGCGGATCGCCTCCAAAAGCGCGATTTTTCCCGGGCCGATGCGATTTCCCGACGCCAGATCGATCCGAATGGAAAGATGAGTGTCGGTCATGACATTTTCAATTCCGAGCGCGCAGTGGATAGTGACCCCGATACCCGGCCCGACGTCAAGGGGCCTCAACGTTCTACTACCTTTGGGGGTCGCGCGTTCGTAAAAAAACGTCGCTTCTTTTGACGAACAAAAGAAGCGACGCTGTAACCGTCGGTATATTTCGGTGCGTGTTACTGAAACAGCTTTGCTGCGTTTATTGCTGTCTGCACCACACCCCAAATAAGGGGAATGCCGACAAACGCCCAAGCCAGCAGTAGTTTGATGCCGGAAAAGCTTTCCTGATTTTGTGTGGCCATGATTGCGTTCTCCCTTATGCGCCGGCCGGCTTACCGGTAAATCGCGCCGCCATGGCGGCACCGGCTCTCGCGGCGGTGGCGAGCGTGGAATCCTCCTCCGACTTCATATGGTAGCGAGCGTTCACTGCCCTCACCAAGAGATTGCAGATGAAGCCGATCACCAACAGCCCCGCCATGATGTACATGGTCACATTATAGGCCTGCGCCTTCGGCACGCCGTGGGTCACATTATACTCGCGGATATAGTTCACCAGCACCGGTCCAAAGATGCCGGCCGCCGACCACGCGGTCAGCAACAGCCCGTGAATAGCGCCGACGTAGCGGGTGCCGAACATGTCCCTGAGATACGCCGGGACCGTCGAGAATCCGCCGCCGTACATGCTGATGATAATCAGGAAGCAGACGACAAATCCTTCGACGCTGCCGATTGAGCCGGTGTGCGGCACGATGCAGTAGAGTATGAAACCGAGCACCATGAACACGAAGTAGGTGTTCTTGCGTCCGATATAATCGGACGTGGAAGCCCAGAAGAAGCGGCCGCCCATATTGAACAGGCTCATTAAACCGACGAAGCCTGCCGCCGCGACCGGAGTGATCCGACCCGGGAACATTTCCTGGCTCATGGCGGACGCCTGCCCGAGCACGCCGATGCCGGCTGTCACGTTGAGGCAGAGAATCCACCAGATCAGCCAGAACTGGGGAGTCTTGAACGAATCGTAGACGTATACGTCGCTGGTGGTGATCAGCTTGGTCGCCTCTACCGGCGGCGTATAGCCGGCAGGTTTCCAACCGGGCGCCGGCACGCGTACGATGATCGAGCCGACGATCATCCAGATGAAGTAAACCACGCCAAGGACGATAAAGGTCTCGGCGACGCCGACATGGGTCGTGGTGGTAAATTTTCGCATCAGCCAAACCGAAAGCGGTGAGGCGATGAAGGCGCCGCCGCCGAAGCCCATGATGGCCATGCCGGTCGCCATGCCCGGACGGTCGGGAAACCATTTGATCAGCGTCGACACCGGCGAGATGTAGCCGATGCCGAGCGCGATGCCGCCGATAACGCCGTAGCCGAGATAGAGCAGCCACAAGGTGTGCAGGTACACACCGATGGCGGAGACGAAGAAACCGCCGGCCCAGCATAAGGCCGCCGTAAACATTGCCCGGCGCGGGCCGCCTTCCTCTACCCAGCGTCCGAATACCGCGGAAGAAACGCCAAGGAAGAAGATCGCTAACGAAAATATCCAGCCCAGCTCGGTCAGCTTCCAGTCCTCGGGCAACGGCGTTACCCAATTGAGATTTGCGTGCCAGTTGGCCGGCGCGGTGGAATGCGAGATGCCGAGCAGCTTTGTCATCGGCAGATTGAAGACGCTGAACGCGTAAGCTTGGCCGATGCACAGATGTACGCACAACGCGGCCGGTGGCACCATCCAGCGGCTAAACCCCGGTCCCGCGACAGTGCGGCTTCGGTCGAAAAAACTCATTTGATTCCTCCTGTGGCGCCTATTTTTTTCTGATGCGCCCGCTTTAATGCGTCTGCGTTGCTTCTCCTGCTTCCAACTTGACTTCCGGAAGACTCTGGATCGCGGCACTGGCGACCGGATCAAGTCCCGCGCCGCCCGCCCTGACATGCGCGATAATTGCCGCGCGCATCCGCGGATCCCAGTATTTTTTTATGTGATCCGCCGTCCCGGCGGCTGCTGTCTCCGGCCCCAGACTCACGAAGAACTTGGCAATTTGATTGGCCATGTAGACAAGCTTGTCAAGCGACATGGGTCACGGCTTCCGTAGCGGTTTGCTTGATGCGTTGCGGGTAGGTGAAAACCTCGAAGCCATCGTCGCGAGCGACGGCAACAAGGGTTATTCCCGCGGCCTCTGCGGTGCGCACCGCCAGTGCAGTTGGCGCCGATACGGCGACGACCAAGGGCACTCCGACAGCGGCGCTTTTTTGCACCATTTCGACTGAAACCCGGCTGGTCAGCAACACCATGCCGTTATTTCCAGGCATGGCGTCGCGCAACAGCACGCCGGCAAGCTTGTCGAGAGCGTTGTGCCGGCCGACGTCTTCTCGCACTGCAACGAGACCATTGTCCGGGCGCCAAAATGCCGCAGCATGTACCGCCCGGGTCTGACGATTGAGTTCCTGGCGCGGCGGCAGCATTTCCAGCGCCCGCATGATCTCAGTCTGGGTAAAGCTCTGCCCGCTGCCCACGCGTGCCGGCTGACGAACAGCCTCGTGGAGGCTGTCGATACCGCATAGTCCGCATCCGGTCGGGCCGGCGAGATAACGCCGCCGCGCGCTCAAGACCGCAGCACGCGGCTCGACCAGCCACATCCGCAGTTCGACGCCGACGTCGTGTTCGACAACATCGAGTTGACGGATATCTGCCGGCGACGACACCAGTCCTTCGGTAAACGAAAATCCGAGGGCGAAGTCTTCGAGGTTTTGCGGCGTCGCCATCATCACCGCATAGGAACCGCCATCGTAGGTAAACGAGATGGCGGTTTCTTCCGGGACGGAGCGCTTGCCGTCAGTGACGCTTTGGTGCCGCCAGATCGAGCAGGCGACGCTGGTCGTCGGCTCGCGCATCTCCCTATTCCGCGGCCTCGACGCTGGTGACGATGCGGCGGCTTTTGCGGGCAAGCTCACCGTATTCTTGTTGCCACTGGGTCGGCCCGTTCGACGGCGACACCTGCACCGCCGTCACCTTGTATTCGGGGCAATTGGTGGCCCAGTCAGAATAGTCGGTCGTGACGACATTGGCTTGTGTGTCGGGATGATGGAACGTCGTGTAGACGACGCCCGGCGCGACGCGCTCGGTGATCAACGCGCGCAAAGTGGTTTCGCCGGCCCGGCTCGCCAATTTCACCCAGTCGCCGTCATTGATCCCGCGTTGCTCGGCATCGTGCGGGTGAATTTCCAGACGGTCCTCCTCATGCCAGATCACATTGTCGGTGCGCCTCGTTTGCGCGCCAACATTGTACTGAGTGAGGATGCGGCCGGTGGTGAGCAGCAGCGGGTAGCGCGGGCCGGACTTTTCGTCGGTCGCGATATATTCGGTGACGACAAACTTGCCCTTGCCGCGAACGAAGCCATTGACGTGCATGACCGGCGTGCCTTCGGGCGCCTTTTCGTTGCACGGCCACTGGATCGATCCGAGTTCCTCGAGCCGCTTGAATGAAACGCCGGCAAAAGTAGGAGTGAGTTGCGCGATCTCGTCCATGATCTCAGCCGGATGGCTGTAGCGCATGGGGTATCCCATCGCCTCGCTGATCAGGCAGGTGATTTCCCAGTCCTCATAGCCGTTCTTCGGCTCCATCACCTTGCGCACAAGCTGGACGCGGCGTTCGGCGTTGATGAAGGTGCCGTTCTTCTCGAGGAAGGTCGACCCGGGCAGGAAGACATGCGCGTAATTGGCAGTCTCGTTCAGAAACAGATCCTGCACGACGACGCACTCCATGGCGGCAAGTCCGGCCGCGACATGGTGCGTATCCGGGTCGGATTGGAGAATATCCTCGCCCTGGATGTAGATGCCCTTGAAACTGCCGTCGACCGCGGCATCGAGCATATTTGGGATGCGCAAGCCCGGCTCGCGATCAAGCGTCTTTCGCCACGCCGCCTCGAACGCGGAGCGGACTTCGTCTCTGGCAATGTGACGATAGCCTGAGAATTCGTGCGGGAATGAGCCCATGTCGCAGGAGCCCTGCACGTTGTTCTGCCCGCGCAGCGGATTAACGCCGACGCCCGGACGGCCAATATTCCCGGTCGCCATGGCAAGATTGGCAAGCCCGATGACCGCGGTCGAGCCCTGGCTGTGCTCGGTGATGCCGAGTCCATAATAGATCGCGCCGTTCCCGCCGGTGGCGTAAAGCCGCGCTGCCGCGCGAATCGTTTGCGCCGGCACCGCACAGATCTTGGCCACTTCCTCCGGGCTGTTGCGCGGCTCGGAAACAAACGCCGCCCAGTCGCTGAATTCGTCCCAATCGCAGCGTTCACGAACGAACTTTTCGTCGACCAGGCCCTCGGTCACGATCACATGCGCCAATGCCGAGAGTATCGCGACGTTAGTGCCCGGCAGGATCGGCAGATGGTAGGCGGCTTGCACGTGCGGTGTGCGCACGAGGTCGATGCGGCGCGGATCGATAACGATCAGCTTGGCGCCCTGCCGCAGCCGCTTCTTGAGTCGTGATGCAAACACCGGATGGGCGTCGGTCGGGTTGGCACCGATAAGAATGGCGACGTCCATTTGTTCGACCGAATCGAAGTCCTGCGTGCCGGCCGACGTGCCGAACGTCGTGCTCAGGCCATAGCCGGTCGGCGAGTGGCAGACGCGGGCGCAGGTATCGACGTTATTGTTGCCGAAGGTTGCGCGCACGAGTTTCTGTACCAGGAAGGTTTCTTCGTCGGTGCACCGCGACGAGGTGATGCCGCCGATCGAGCCGGTCCCGTAGGTCGCCTGGATGCGCTTGAAGTCGGAGGCGACGCGAGCAATCGCTTCTTCCCAGGACACTTCGCGCCACGGCTCGTCGATCTTGTCGCGCAGCATCGGCTTGAGAATGCGCTCCTTATGGTGTGCATACCCCCAGGCGAAGCGGCCCTTGACGCAGGAATGGCCGCGGTTTGCCTTGCCGTCTTTGTACGGCACCATCCGGATCACTTCGTCGCCGCGCATTTCCGCTTTGAACGAGCAGCCGACGCCGCAATAGGCGCAGGTCGTAATCGTCGACCATTCCGGCTTGCCATCTTCGATGACTTTTTTCTCGATCAGCGAGCCGGTCGGGCAGGCTTGGACACAGGCGCCGCACGACACGCATTCCGATTCGATGAACTTCTCGTCCATACCGGCGGCAATGATGGAATCAAAGCCGCGGCCGGAGACGGTCAGCGCGAAAGTGCCTTGCACCTCCTCGCAAGCGCGTACGCAACGCGAGCACACGATGCATTTGGCGGGATCGAAGGCGAAATAGGGATTTGAATCGTCGATGCCGGGATTGCGGTGGCGCGCCCCCTTGAAGCCATAACGCACTTCCTTCAGTCCGACTTCCTCGGCGGTGTCCAACAAATCGACATCGGGATATCTCTTGCGGTCGAGTGAATCGACGGAATGGTCGGAAACATAAAGCTCCATCACGCCTTTGCGCAGGCG
>JASHSY010000346.1 GCA_030040825.1 Xanthobacteraceae bacterium | reverse complement strand
GCAGATGAGTGTGATCGTGGCGACCGCCTATATGGACGAGGCGCAGCGTTTCGACTGGCTGATGGCGATGGACGAGGGCAGGGTCATCGCCACCGGAACCTTGAAGGAGTTGCTCGCCAAGACCGGAGAGTCCAACCTCGACGATGCGTTCATTGCGCTTATGCCGGAAGCCAAACGCGCCTCGCACCAGAAGGTGGTCGTACGCCCGCGCGTCGCGTCATCGGATGAGACACCGGCGATCGAAGCCGAAGGGCTGACGCGGAGGTTTGGCGACTTCGTCGCCGTCGACCATGTGAGCTTTAAGATCCCGCGCGGCGAGATTTTCGGATTCCTGGGCTCGAACGGTTGCGGCAAGTCGACGACGATGAAGATGCTGGTCGGCTTCCTGCCGGCAACCAGCGGTACGTGCCAGCTTTTCGGGCAGCCGATGGGTTCCGACGACATGCAAGCCCGGCGCAACGTCGGCTACATGACGCAGGCCTTCTCGCTCTACGGAGAACTGACGGTAAGGCAAAACCTCGAGCTGCACGCGCAGCTCTATCATCTGCCGCCGGACAAGATCGCGCCCCGCATCGCGGAATTGCTTGAACGGTATGACCTGAAGGCGGCCGCGAACTCGCGCCCGGACAGCCTTCCACTCGGCATCAAGCAACGCCTTCAGCTGGCGGTCGCCGTTCTGCACGAGCCGGCGATCCTGATCCTCGACGAGCCGACTTCCGGCGTCGATCCGATTGCGCGCGATGCGTTCTGGCGCACGCTCATCGACCTGTCCCGCGACGACGGCGTGACGATCTTCATCACCACCCACTTCATGAACGAAGCCGAACGCTGCGACCGCATCTCGCTGATGCACGCCGGCAAGGTGCTGGCCGTCGGTGCGCCGCAGGATCTGGTTAGGGAACGCGGCAGCGATTCGATCGAGGACACATTCGTCGGCTATCTGGCGGATGCCGCCGGCATCGATCGCTCGAAGAAGATCGAACCACCGAAGCCGGCTATTGAGTCGGCAGCCGAAGAGCCGGCGCGCATACCAAAGCGGTTCAACGTGCGGCGGCTGTGGGCTTACGCGCGGCGCGAGACGGTCGAACTGCTGCGCGATCCGATCCGGATTTCGTTTGCCATATTCGGCCCAATTCTGCTGATGCTGGCGTTTGGCTATGGCATTTCATTCGACATCGAAAACCTGCAAATGGCGGCATTCGATCAGGATAACACGCCGCAAAGCCGGCAACTCCTGGACGGCTTTTCCGGCTCCCGATACTTTTCCGTGGAGACTCCGATCACTTCTGCCGCAGAAGCCGATCGGCGGCTGAGAAGCGGCGACACACAGATTGTCGTGGAAGTGCCGGCGGGCTTCGGCCGCGATCTCCTGCGCGGCGCTCGTCCCGAGGTGGATGCAACCGTCGACGGCGCCATGACGTTTCGCGGTGAAACCGCCCGCAACTACGTCGGCGGCGTGGTTCGGCACCAGGGAGAAGAGTTTCAGCGGCAATTAAAGCGCGCGGGCTCGCCGAATTCCTGGAACGACGACGATATCCAGGTCAGGTTTCGCTACAACCAGGCATTTCTCAGCGTCAACGCCATGGTGCCTAGCGTGTTTATGCTCATGCTTTGCCTTATTCCGGCAATCATGTCGGCGATTGCCGTCGTGCGCGAAAAGGAAACCGGCTCGATCGCCAACTTCCGCTCGACCCCAATCACGAAATTCGAATTTCTGCTCGGCAAACAGCTTCCGTATGTCGGCGTCGCCATGGTGAATTTCGTTTTCTTGTTCATCATGGCCATCTTCCTGTTTGGGGTGCCGCTAAAGGGGCCGTTTCTGATATTTTTGATTGCGACGATCATTTACGTCGTGTCGACGACCGGCTTCGGCCAGCTGATCTCGTCGTTTACCCGCACCCAGGTTGCCGCGGTGTTCGCCACCGCCATCCTGTCGATTGTGCCGGCGGTAAATTTTTCGGGATTGTTCGCGCCGGTGTCATCGCTGTCCGGCGGCGCCAAGATCATCGGTTTGACCTTCCCATCCGCTTGGTACCAGCCGGTCACCGTCGGCGTTTTCGCCAAGGCGTTGGGTTTCGCAGACCTTTGGCGCAGCACCGCCGCGATCGCTGCGATCGCGGTCGGCTATTTCGTCCTGTCGCTCATCTTCCTTCGCAAACAGGAGGCATGAGATGTCATCGCCGGCCGCACCGCCGACTGTGAAGCTTGCGGAAGCAAAGACGATGACGTTGCGCGACCATGTCATCAACATCCTTCGTCTGGTCGTCAAAGAGCTCCGCAGCATCCGCGCCGATCCGACGATGCTGGTGCTGGTCGCCTACGCTTTCAGCATTTCGGTCAACACGGTGGCGACCGGTGCGGTCACCGAGGCGACTAATCTTTCGGTGGGCGTCGTCGATGAGGACGGTTCGGAATTGTCGCGGCAGATCGCGGCAGGGCTTACGCCGCCGACGTTCCAGCCGGCCGTGCAGATCACCGCGCGCGACATCGACGCAAAAATGGACAAAGGCGAATTGCTGCTGGTAGTCGAGATTCCTCCGAATTTCCAAGCCAACATCATTGCCGAGCGCAAGACCGAAGTTCAGATCAACGTCGATGCCACCGCGGTGGCACAAGCCGGCAATGGCGCCAATTATCTGAAGACCGCCATCGCCAACGAGGTGCAAAATTTCATTACCGGGCTTGGCCGGCCGCCGGTCAACCCCGTCAACCTTGTCGTTCGCGCCCGCTTCAATCCTAATCTGAAAACGGCGTGGTTCTCGGCGATGACGCAGGTCATCAATCAGATCACGTTGCTCACGGTGATCCTGACCGGCGCCGCGCTGATCCGCGAGCGCGAGCAGGGGACGGTCGAGCACCTGCTGGTCATGCCCGTGGTGCCGGCGGAGATCATGCTGGCCAAGATGCTCGCCAACGGCCTCGTTATCCTGGTGGCGGCGATGCTCTCGCTGCAATTTGTCGTGCACTTGTGGATTGGCGCGCCGATCAACGGCTCGATATTCTTGTTCCTTCTCGGCACTGCGCTTTATGCCCTTGTCGTCGCCGCGCTCGGCATCTTGCTCGGCACGCTGGCGACGACGATGGGACAATTCGGCCTGCTGGCCATGCCGGTGCTGATGGTCACGCAGCTTTTGTCGGGCAGCAGCACGCCGATGGAGAGTATGCCGGTCTGGCTGCAATACACCATGCGGATCATCAGTCCGACGCCGCACTTTGTTTCGTTCGCGCAGGCGGTGTTGTTCCGCGGCGCCGACCTAACCCTTGTCTGGCGGCCGCTGCTCGCCATGCTGGTTATCGGCTCGGTCTATTTCGCCTTCGCCATGAGCCGGTTCCGGCGCGTCATTTTCGGAGGCTGATTAATGGCGCACGATGAAAAGCCGAATGGCGGCAAGATGAAACGCAAGGCCTACGAACAAGAGCTGCGCAAGCTGCAGGCCGAACTGTGTCGCGTGCAGGACTGGGTCAAGGAGAGCGGTGCCCGCGTCATCATTGTGTTCGAGGGCCGCGACGCCGCCGGCAAGGGTGGGACGATCAAGGCGATCACCGAACGCGTCAGTCCGCGGGTCTTTCGGGTGGTAGCGCTACCGGCGCCGTCCGAGCGCGAGAAAACACAGATGTTCGTTCAGCGCTACATCGCCCACTTTCCAGCCGGCGGCGAAATCATCCTGTTCGACCGCAGTTGGTATAATCGCGCCGGCGTCGAGAAGGTCATGGGCTTCGTCGGACCGAAAGAGGTTAAGGAGTTTCTCGCCGCTGTTCCCGAAGTCGAGAGATACATCGTCAAAGCCGGTATTATCCTGCTGAAATTCTGGCTTGAGGTTGGACAGGACGAGCAGGAAAAGCGCTTCCTCGCGCGCATCAACGATCCGCTGCGGCAGTGGAAGCTCAGCCCGATGGACCTTGAGTCCTACCGTCGCTGGTACGACTACTCGCGGGCGCGCGACGCGATGCTCAAAGCGACCGACGTGAGCCACGCGCGCTGGCATATCGTGCGTACCGACGACAAGCGTCGCGCCCGTCTCAATTGCATTGCCAAAATCCTCGACTCGATTCCTTACAAGAAAGTCCGGCGGCCGAAGGTGGAGCTGCCCAAACGATCGAAAGAGGGAAAATACGACGACCAAGCGTCCTTGAAAGGACGCAAGTTTGTCGCCGAGCGATTTTGACGGTGGTGTTTGGCCGTTATGGCCGGCGACCGCTCATAGCCCCTTGCCGATCGGGTAATCGATCGAATGGGCCGGTGCCGTGGACGGCGACCGCTGGCTTGCGGCAATAATGGTCGAACTTCAGCAGCGGGATACTTCACCACCACATAAAACCGGAGGATATCGTGACTTTGCCAGATTCAGTAACCGAGCGGGCGCGCCAAGGCGCCAAGGTACGCCGCGACGTGCTGGGCGCCGCTTATGTCGATGCGGGCAAGCAAAAGGCCAACGCTTTCACCCAGCATTTCATCGAGTTCACGCAAAGCCAATGCTGGGGCAATGTCTGGCTGCGCGAAGGGCTTTCGCACAACACGCGCAGCATGCTCAATGTCTGCATGCTGGCGGCGCTGGCGCGCTGGCATGAATTCGAAGTGCATGTCCGCGGCGCGCTCAATAACGGCGTGACGGCGGCGGAGATCGCCGAAATCCTGCTGCACACCGCCGTCTATGCGGGCGTCCCGATCGCGTCGGAAGGCTTTCGCCGCGCCGATGCGGTCATCGCGCAGGTCGCGGCGGAGCAGAAGGCCTGATCCGCCGGGATTGCGGTTCGTCGTCCGAACGGAGTTCGGGAAGGCGCGGCGGCTATAGCTCTTTACCGATCAAACGATCGGCCGAGTACGGCCCGCCGCCGCGGATCGCGATGGCAAACAGGACGATGCCGAGCAGCAGCACGTATTCGTAGCCGCCTTTGCTGACGGCAAAGCCGGCCTTGAGATGCACAACAAACAAAGCAATAGCCATTTCAATGGCGATCGCGGCGGCGAAGAATCGCGTAAAGAGGCCGACGATGATGCAAGTCGCGCCGACCGTTTCGAGAAACATGGCGGCAACGGCCCATCCGGTGGGGGGCGCCAACCCCACTTTGGCCATATAGCCGCTGACACCTGCAAGACCGAAAGTGCCGACTTTGAGCCAGCCATGCATCAACAAATTATAGCCGACGATGACACGAAGGAGTGTGTAGGCAACATCGCGCCAGGACCCGTAAAAGCCCGCGAGTCCCGGAAACAGCAGTTTCGTTTCGCCAACCGACATGGTGTCCTCCGTTGATGGATACCAAGCGGCCGGCATGATAGGCCCCGTACAAATCGGCGGTAATCAACATTTCGTAAGGATCAAGCGCGCGCCAAGGCACCGGAATCGCGTGGCTGTCGGTGCCCCCACAACGAGGATGCGCCACGCGCCTTGCGAACTTCAGAGCCGGGCGTCAACCTACGAAAATTCCAGTTGGGTGAGGGCCGCATGATCAAACCGTGGATTTTTGAGTTCTTCATTACACCGGCCGAACTCGCACAGCGGTTCAATCCGGCGGCCTCGCAAGCCTATTTCAAGTCCTATATTGAATTGTGGGCGAGCGCCGAAGCGCTCGGCTTCGAGGGTATCTTTTTCAGCGAGCATCATTTCGGCGCGAGCTACTCGCCGTCGCCCAATCTCTTGATCGCGCATATCGCGCCGCGCACGACGAAACTACGGCTCGGCGTGCTCGGCATGGTGGCGCCGTACCACGCGCCTTGGCAGCTCGTGGAGGAGATCGGCATGCTCGATCACCTCACCGGCGGCCGGCTGGAGATCGGCACCGCTCCGGGCATACCCAATGAGATGGCTGCGGTCGGGCTCAGCGCCGACGAGGCGCGCGCCCGTCACGACGAAGCCGCCGAGGTCATCGACAAGGCGCTCGTCAATCCGATCATCTCGCATCACGGCAAGTTCTGGAATTTCGACAATCTGCGGCTGACGCCACGTCCCGTTCAGCAACCGCATCCGCCGAAATGGGTGACCGTGGTCAGCGCCTCGTCGGCGCGCAAGGCCGCGCGCCGCGGCGCCAAAATCTCGACGGCGTTCCATCCGCAAAGCAAGGTCATCGAGATTTTCGATGCCTATCGCGACGAGGCGGCAAAGATCGGCCGTCAGGCCGGGCCCGACGATCTTTGCATCCGCCGCCAAGTGGTCATGCTCGACGACCCGGTGGAAATCGCCAAACGCCGGGAAGCTTTTCGCGAGTTCATCAAGTTCGATCCGCGTGTCGACTTGCCCGGAAGGCCGGCGGCGCTCGATTCGCCGTCGGCACACAGCTTCTCGATCGGGGAGGAGGAATTCGTTGTCGGGTCGGCTGCGGCCGTCGCCGAGCAGATCATTGCGCAATGCCGGAGCGCCGGCGCCGGGCACTTCGCGGCCCTGTTCGACCGCATGGCGCGGCCGGCGCAGTTGATCAACTACTACCGCGATTTCGGCACGGTCGTTATTCCGCTGCTGCGAAGCGCAACCGTATGATCTGCGCGCCGTCCCGCTATGCAGCGTTGATGATCAAAATGCCGTGCGGATCGACGATCAGATGCTGGCCGGGCATCATCACCGTGGTCGAGCCGAATTCCTCGATGATCGCCGGGCCGTCGCAGCTAAAGCCGGCCGGCAGCGATGCGCGGTCGTAGACCGGCGTGTCGCGGTAGGCGGCATCGAAGTAAACCGGCCGGCTCTCTTGCTTCGGCGTACCCGAGGTCTTGATTACCGGGATATTCGGCCGATCGATCTTGCCGAACCCGGATACGCAGAAATTCACCAGTTCGACCTTCTGTTGGCCGGCATAATTGTAGCCGAAGGTTTTGCGATGCGCGGCGTGAAAAGCGTCGGTGAGATCGGCGATGAATTGCGCATCGATTTTACCGGACGGCGCCGGCACGCGCACTTCCATCGACTGGCCGGTGTAGCGGACGTCGGCTTCGCGATGGAGCGCAATGCGCGCAGGGACAATGCCGTCCTTCTCCAGCGCCGCGGCGGCTTCCTTTTCCAGTGCGGCGTAGATGGCGGCGACACCTGCAAGATCGATCACCTCCTCATGCATCACCTTGGTGACCATGTGGTCGGTGCGCCAATCCACCGCCAGCAGCCCGAACGCCGAAAGGTTGCCCGGATTCGGCGGCACGATGCAGGTTTTCATGCCGATCAGTTGCATCACCGCCGGCGATTGCGCCGGTCCGGACCCGCCGAATGCCAAAAGCGCAAAGC
>JASHSY010000345.1 GCA_030040825.1 Xanthobacteraceae bacterium | reverse complement strand
CTCGCGGTCGGCATCCACCCCGGCAAGGCGCCTTTGTTCTCGGCCGAGGAGCGTATGGCCATGCTGAAAGAGATTTGCGCACCGATCGGGCGCAAGGGAGGCTGCGAGATCGCCTGCACCACTTTCGGCGATCTCGTCGTTTCGGCGGCGCGGCGGGCCGGTGCTACCATCTTGATCCGCGGCCTGCGCGACGCCGGCGATTTCGACTACGAGATGCAGATGGCCGGCATGAATGCTGCAATGGCGGGCGAAGTACAGACGGTCTTTTTGCCGGCATCGCCCGAAGTTCGTCCGATCACCGCCACGCTGGTGCGCCAGATCGCCGGTATGGGCGGCGACGTTTCCGCTTTCGTTCCGCCAGCGGTCGCCGCGCGGCTGAAAAAGAAATTCGCCAAACTTTGAAGTCGCCAACCGAAACCTGAAAGCTCATCTCAGGAGATGACATGATCCGCGTTCTCGCCACAGTCTTTGCGCTGTTATGTACAGTAGCAGCCAACGCCGCCCCGACGCTCCCCGCCGGCCTCGACCCGCAGCACACGCTCGTCCTCGACACGACCGAAGGTCGGATCATCATCAAACTGCGGAACGATATTGCCCCGCATCATGCCCAGCGCATGGAGCAGCTGGCGCGCGACGGCTTCTATAACAATGTGCCCTTCCACCGAGTCATCGCCGGCTTCATGGCGCAGACCGGTGATGGGCAAAACGGCAACGGCACCGGCGGCTCGAAATATCCGAACCTGAAGGCGGAATTTTCCAACGTGCCGTATGTTCGCGGCACTGTCGGCATGGCGCGCACCAATGACCCCAATTCGGCGAACAGCCAGTTTTTCATCATGTTCGCGGACGGCGCGTTCCTGAACGGCAAATACACCGTGGTGGGCGAAGTGGTGCAAGGCATGGACGTGGTCGACAAGCTTCACAAGGGCGAGCCGCCGGCCAACCCCGACAGGATCGTCCGCGCCCAAGTGGCTGCCGATATGAAATAGCAGGCTTTGCGCCCGAGGCCGCGGCGAATTTCGGGCCGTATAAAACACGATCAGAACAGAGGAACGAGAACCATGGCAGATGCACCAGAATTGCCTGCGGGCACCGATCCCGAACACGTACTCGTCATGGAAACGACGCGCGGAGAAGTCGTCTTCGCGCTGCGCGCCGATATCGCGCCTGGACACGCCGAACGTATGAAGCTGCTCGCCCGCGAACAGTTCTATGACGACGTGCCTTTTCATCGCGTCATTGAAGGCTTCATGGCGCAAACCGGCGACGGGCAATTTGGCAATGGCACCGGCGGTTCGAAACATCCGGACCTCAAGGCCGAATTTTCCAAGGAACGGTTCAAGCGGGGAATTGTCGGTATGGCGCGCGCGGGCAATCCGCATTCCGCCAACAGCCAGTTCTTCATCATGTTCGAAGATGGTGACTTCCTCAACGGCCAGTACACGGTCGTCGGCGAAGTGTTGAGCGGCATGGACGTGATCGACAAGCTCAAGCGCGGCGAGCCGCCGCGCGATCCCGACCGCATTATCCGCATGCAGGTGGCGGCCGACATGAAATAACGACTGGCCGCGGAAGCGCGCGGCGCTCCGGCTGGCGCTTCGCTATGCGCACCGATTTGTTCGATTTCGATTTGCCGGAAGACCGCATCGCGTTGCGGCCGGCTTCGCCGCGCGATGCCGCGCGGCTCCTGGTGGTCCGGCCGGCGGGATCGCCTGTGCTCGAAGACCGCACCATCGGCGATTTGCCGGACTTGTTGCGGGCCGGCGACGCGCTCGTGGTCAACGACACCAAAGTTATAGCGGCGAGCCTGCATGGCCGCCGGATCGGCCGCGGCGAGCACGAACCGGCGATTGCGGCGATGTTGGTAAAAAGGCTCGACGGCTCGCGCTGGAACGCTTTGGTGAAACCCGGCAAACGGCTTGCGGTCGGCGACGTGATCCGCTTCGGCAGCGAAGGCCGTGTGTGTTTTCTCGACCAGCTTGACGCTACCGTCGAGGCCAAAAGTGAAAGTGGCGAGGTGACGCTGTCATTTGCGTTTCACGGCGCCGTGCTCGATCAGGCCTTGGCCGAGCGCGGCGACATGCCGTTGCCGCCTTATATTGCCGGGCGACGGCCGGCCGACGAGCAGGACCGCGCCGACTACCAAACCATATTCGCACGCGAAGAGGGCTCGGTTGCGGCGCCGACCGCGGGCTTACACTTCACCGAGGCGATCGTCGAAGGCTTGCGGCAACGGGGCATCGCATTGCATCGCGTGACGTTGCATGTCGGACCGGGCACTTTCCTGCCGGTGAAAACGGAAGACACGTCCGATCACCGCATGCAGCCGGAGTGGGGGAGTGTCAGCGCCGAAACGGCGGCCGCTCTCAATGCAGCGCGCCGCGCCGGCGGGCGAATCGTCGCGGTCGGCTCGACCGCGCTGCGGCTTCTGGAAAGCGCTGCGGCCGCCGCCGACGTGCTCGCCGAATTTTCCGGCGAAACCGCGCTGTTCATCACGCCGGGATATCGGTTCCGCGCGATCGACGCGATGCTGACCAATTTCCATCTGCCGCGCTCGACCTTGTTTATGCTGGTCAGCGCCTTTTGCGGCCTCGAGATCATGCAGAGCGCCTACGCGCATGCGATTGCCGCAGGTTATCGCTTTTATTCTTATGGCGATGCGTGCTTGTTGTTCCGCGCAGTCTCATAAGCTCGCGGTAAGGGTCTCTACGCTTCAAGGGCGATGTCGCAGACAAGCCCTTCGTTGCGCCACTGCAGCAACGCCTTGCCCTTTAGCTGGGCGATGACTTGTTCGATAATCCTGCCGCCAAAGCCAAGGTGCGCCGGCGTCTGCACCGCGGGACCACCAGCCTCCGTCCAGCGCAATTTCAACTGCCGGTCGGCCCCGTGCGACCAGGTCAGATCGACCTGGCCGTTCGCAACCGACAAAGCGCCATACTTGGCCGCGTTGGTTGCAAGTTCGTGCAACGTTATGGCGATAGCTTGCGCAGCGTCAGGCTCCAACAAAATCGGCGGTCCGCCGATGCGGATACGCTTTTCATTGTTCATCGAATAAGGAGCAAGTTCCTGCGACGCTATTGTCGACAATTCGGCGCCAATCCATCGGCTGTCGGCAAATAACGAATGAACGTTTGCGAGCGCCCGGATGCGCCCTTCGATTGCCTTCTTGAGGCCTTCGGTCGTGTCGGATCGAGAAAGATTGACGGTTGCCTGTACGTTGGCGAGCAGATTTTTACTGCGGTGCTCCGCTTCCCG
>JASHSY010000034.1 GCA_030040825.1 Xanthobacteraceae bacterium | reverse complement strand
TCAAGCCCTTCGACGGCAATTCGTCCGGCCGGCCACAACCGATGCAGTACGGAAAACTCCGCCATCGTCCGGCTGACGCTTCGCCATAGATTCCGCATCGCCGTATCGACTGACGCCTGATCCGCTTGATCGGGACGAATGATGCGCCAATTCCTCCGCGCCCGAGCGTCACTTTGCGCGTAACGAAACGGGCTGGTGGCGGCCATCGCCGCGCCGAATGCCGAGCAGGCATCAATCGGCAGTGCTTTGAGCCCTTGATGGACGGCGGTATTCAACCAGCCCTGCGCCGTATCCCGCAACCAATAGTTAAGCGCGATCTGCCGGCGACCGCCGTTGGTAAACAGCCAAGCGAATGGCGGCGGTGTTGGCGATTGTTTAGCCATGACGTCCAATCGGCACGACGCTCGACGAAACCTCGCGCATTCGCAGCAAAGCTGGCAGAAGGAATCGCCGGTCAATCGACCGAAATGATCGCGTATGGTCCGTATGGCGGCATGCGGTTTGTTAACCTCGTCTCTTAAAGTACCGGCCGGATTTGCCAAAGTAAAATTGATGCTGTGATACCCAGGTTTTCTGGGAACGACAGCACATGCATCTCGAAACCCGTATCCTGATAACCGGCGGCGCCGGATTTCTTGGCTCGCATCTGTGCGAGCGCCTGCTCGGTCAGGGCGCAGACGTCATCTGCGTGGACAATTTTTTTACCGGCACCCGGCGCAACATCAATCATTTACTCGACAACCGGGCGTTTGAACTGGTTCGCCACGACGTGACGTTGCCGCTCTACCTGGAAGTGGATCAGATTTACAACTTGGCCTGCCCAGCCTCTCCGGTACACTATCAGCATGACCCGGTGCAAACGACCAAGACCAGCGTGCACGGCGCCATGCGCACGCGTAAAGCCTACGCACGCATAACACACAACTTACGCTCGCCACAAAAGCAGACCGGCCGGCTTGCCGCTTTTGTCGCAAGGATTTCGCAGATTAAAAGCTGCGATTGCCGATATTGTTTTGGCATGCCGGTGCTGCTCGGGTCATCCAAGACTGTGATAATCATCTACGGCATCGTGGTTGATTCGGCCGCAAGAAATTTGCCTGCCCATCGCTCGATGAGTGATGTCGCCTGCCGGCGAAATAGAATGACGAACCGGGGAAAATTCGTATGCGCATCGCGATGATCGGCACGGGTTACGTAGGGTTGGTTTCCGGCGCGTGCCTGGCGGATTTCGGCCATCACGTCGCCTGCGTCGATAAAGATGACAGCAAGATTCAGACGCTGCGACGGGGCGAGATCCCGATCCACGAACCCGGGCTACACGATGTGGTGCGGAGAAACATCGAGGAAGCTCGGCTGACATTTACCGCCGATCTCCGCGATACGGTGGCCGGCGCCGAAGCCGTCTTCATCGCCGTCGGTACACCGTCGCGGCGCGGTGACGGACATGCGGATTTGTCCTACGTATACGAGGCGGCGCGGGAAATCGCTGCCGCGCTCGATGGCTTCACCGTCGTGATCGTCAAATCCACTGTGCCGGTCGGCACCGGCGATGAAGTCGATCGCATCCTCAAGGAGGCCGCACCGGGCAAAGACGCCGTGGTTGCATCGAACCCGGAATTCCTGCGCGAAGGCAACGCCGTACATGATTTCAAACACCCTGACCGGATCGTGGTCGGCGCCAATGACGCGCGCGCGCGCGATGTCGTTGCCGAAATTTATCGCCCACTGAGCCTGAACCGCGCGCCCATCTTCTATACCAGCCGGCGCAATGCCGAACTGATCAAATATGCCGCCAACGCGTTTCTGGCGACCAAAATCACCTTTATCAACGAGATCGCCGACTTGTGCGAAAAGGTCGGCGGTGACGTACAGGAAATCGCCCGCGGCATCGGGCTCGACAACCGCATCGGCAGTAAATTCCTGCACGCCGGCCCAGGTTTCGGCGGCTCGTGCTTTCCAAAGGATATTCGCGCTTTGATCAAGACCGCGCAGGATTACGAAGTCCCGCTGCGCATTCTCGAAGCCGTTACTTCGGTCAATGATACCAGAAAGCGCGCCATGGCGCGCAAGGTTGCGGCGATGTTCACCGATGGACTACGCGGCAAAACCATCGCGGTGCTCGGTCTTTCATTCAAGCCTAATACCGACGACATGCGCGAGGCGCCCTCGATACCGTTGATCACCGCACTGCAAGACATGGGCGCACGTGTCCGTGTTTTCGATCCCGCCGGCATGGAGCAGGCAAAGGCCGAGCTTGAGAACGTGACATACGGCGAAAGCGCTTACGCCTGCGCCGAAGGCGCCGATGCGCTGGTAATCACAACCGAATGGGAGCAATTTCGCGCGCTTGACCTGAAACAGCTGAAAAAAATCATGAAACGGCCGATCATCGTCGATCTGCGGAATATCTATCCATTCGATGAGATCAGCCGCGCCGGCTTTGACTATGCCTGCGTCGGGCGGCCGCCCGGCCCCCGCGCGCGCAGCGGCGCAGATCGCCGGCGAAAGTAAAATCAAAAGCTCCGATCTGTCTGCGGCTTTCGAACCGGCAAAATCTAACGCCCAGCCGTGTCGGGTAGCACATGGGTCTTCACATGGCCCTGCATGCGGCGTACTTGGTCCTGCAAAACCCGTCGTGCGCGTTTGAACGCATCGTTGATTGCGAAATTAATGTCGGCATGGCGCCCGTCGGCGTCCGATTTGTGTCCGATATTGACCTCCCTTTCCTCCGGCAAAGCAAGGCGGATGTGGACTTCGAAAAGCCCGCCGGTTCGATGATGGTGGCCCGGACCTTTCAACATGACGCGACAAGCGACGATTCGGCCGAATCGTTTCTGAAGCTCGTCGACATGTCGCGTGATCGCCGCACGCAATGCCGCTTGCGATTCTATTCCTTGAAAATCGATGTGCAACTGCGTTTCCATTTTTCAGTTCCTCGATTTGCAATGGACTGCCGTACAGCGATTCTTTCGAGACCTTTATGCGAAGAACCGCGCCGCGAAAACGATAACACGGGCGTAAGCTTCATTCCTCGCAGGATATACCGAACTGCGAGAGTCCATCTTCAAGATAATTGGCCAGAAGCGGGAACCCGAGCAGATAGGATGCGGTTCGTTTATTGTGAGCCCGCGCAGCCTCCGCGCGCAATTCGTCCCAATCGTCGAGGGTGCCATCGCCGCGGCCAAGCCATGCGAGCGTGACCAGATCGACTTGTTCATCCTCAACCATGCCGAAGATAGCAGCGGAAATCTCCTGAACTACAGGATCGTCCTTGTGGTCTTCCAGCACCGACACCATGCCATCGTCGGTAGCGTTAGAGCTATCGCCCGGGTCAGTCACCACATCCTTGGCGTCGAATTCCCGTGCCTTGGTAATGATGAAACAGATCTTTTCAGGCGAAATGGACAGCTCCGGGAGGTTTTCGCGGGTTTCAGCCATGACAGTTCTCACCGGCCGTTAATGCGTAGCGAATGATGTTTGATCCTTGCCGATACAGCGTTGACTTAAGTCAAAACGATGGTTGGTAGATGCGCTTTAGCGACTGCTTGCTGAAGCAGCCCCATAGCGGCGAAACGATTTGCACCATGCCGATTAAGCGCCTAAGCAGCCCAATAATCCTGGCGGTTGATCAAATATCCGGGAAAACGTGAACTGCATGCCATTACATGCGTGATGGCTGCGCGGTCATACTCATCGTTTGAACGGTAGGTCTCGAAAAATTCATTGAGCCGCTTGACGCGGTCCGGCATGGCGCCGGCCGCCTGAAGACCGACGGATACTCCATAGTTGGTGAAGGCGAATTTGGTGCAGGGAAGATCCGGTTCGCGAGAGAAATACCCCTCTCGTTGCCACATATGATCAAGCATGGCGAGGCAACGCTTTCTTTGTAGCCGGGCCCAGAGCTCTTCAGGAAAAAACTGGGTCATCCACAACATCATGCCGAGCCCCAGATCCTGAGTAATGACCAAGTCCGCAGCCGATCGGTCGATAAGCGTCCGCATATCGGCAATTTCGCCGGAAAGCGCTTTTTCATCCAGGATACGGTAAGACACATATCCATCAAAAGCATCGAGCGCACCAAAACCATAACCAGGATAGGGGCCGCTCAAATCCTCTTTCATTTTCCAAATTACGCCGCGCCCGGATACGACAAAGGCCTCGTGGACCTGATGAACCAGGTCAACTCCCACTTCGCGGTATCGCGGGATGTGACGCCCGATCACGGCGAGCGCGTAGAGCCACATGGCAAGATAATGAAAGTATTGGCCATCGCGGTCGGATTCCTCACCGATGCGGATGCCGCGCGTGCGCCCGAGCACGCGATAGACCTCCGCCACCACCTGTTCCGCCTCATCCAGGAATTCGTCCTTTGCCAGCGCGCGATGGAGGGACACCAAAAGGATAACGCCGAAAGCGTCGGTCCACAGATAGCGGAGTCCGTTGGGCCAAATGTGTTCCGCACGCATCCAGCGCAACTTGTCGAGGACATATTCGATCTCCGCGGTCATCGCGGCCTCACACGCCGAATGGAAAGGTGTCGGGCGGCCCTTTGAGTTCCTTCGTCTCAGAGCTCTCACCAGACCTTTTCGCCGCCCCGTTAACTCCAGCGCTTTCCATCATGAACGTCACGAATATCCACAAGCCGCTTTGAGCTAAATCAACACGGTCAGGGCGTCCTTTCCGGCATTTTTCTGCCCGAGATTAGGCTGTTGTGTTTGACGAAAACCGCACCGCGCGCGCAGCGGCGCAGATTGCCGGCGAAAATCGTAGCGATAGCCGGCTTATTCCGCCGCCTTGCGCGTTTCGAAGAACCGGTTGCCCGGCCGCGGCAGACCAAAATGCTCGCGCAGCGTCGTGCCTTCGTATTCGCGCCGGAATAGGCCGCGACGCTGCAGTTCCGGCACGACCTTATCGACGAAATCGCCGAGCCCGCCCGGCAAATACGGAAACATGATGGTAAAACCGTCGCTGGCCTCGCTCGCCAGCCATTCCTCCATCTCGTCGGCAATGGTTTTCGGCGTGCCGACCATGGCCAGCCCGGAATAGCCGCCAAGGCGCTGTGCCAGCTGCCTGACGGTGAGATTTTCGCGCGCCGCCATCTTGACCACGCGTTCCTGAGCGCTTTTGCTGGCATTACTTTCTGGAAGTTCCGGCAGCGGCCGGTCCGGATCGAAGCGCGACGCGTCGTGCCCAAGCGCGATCGATAACGAGGCGATCGCGCTGTCGTAATAAACCAGACTGTCGAGCTTGGCCCGTTTGGCGCGCGCTTCCGCAACGGTTTCCCCGACCACGACGAAGCACGCAGGCATGATTTTCATGTGGTCACGGTCGCGGCCGGCCTTCGCCATGCGGCCTTTGACGTCGGCGTAGAATTCGCGCCCGGCAGCGATGTTGGGCGGCGGCGTGAAAACCGCTTCGGCGGTTTCGGCGGCAAGCTGGCGGCCGGAATCAGAGGCGCCAGCCTGCACCACGACCGGCCAACCCTGGACCGGTCGGGCGATATTGAGCGGCCCGCGCACCGACAAATATTTTCCCTTGTGATCGAGCACATGCAGCTTGTCCGGCTCGAAGAACAGTCCCCGCTCCACATCGCGGACGAACGCGTCGTCCGCCCAGGAATCCCATAGGCCGGTGACAACGTCGTAGAACTCGCGGGCGCGGCGATAACGTTCGCCATGCTCCATGTGGTCGCTCATGCCGAAATTAAGCGCCGCGTCGGGATTGGAGGTGGTGACGATATTCCAGCCGGCGCGACCGTTGCTTAGATGGTCGAGTGAGGCGAACCGTCGTGCGACGTGATAGGGCGCGTCGAAGGTCGTCGAGCCGGTAGCGATGAGGCCGAGGCGCTCAGTGACGACCGCCAGCGCCGACAAAAGCGTTAACGGCTCGAACGAGGTGACCGTATGACTGTGCTTGAGCGCGTCGAGCGGCATATTGAGCACGGCCAGATGATCGGCCATGAAGAAGGCATCGAACTTCGCGCGCTCCAATGTCTGTGCGAAACGCTTGATGTGGGCGAAGTTGAAATTGGCGTCTGGAAACGCACCCGGATAGCGCCAAGCGCCGGTATGGATGGTCACCGGCCGCATGAAGGCACAGAAATGCAATTGCTTCTTGCCGCTCAAGCCCACCTCCGCCGGTCCGCCGCAAAAATGGCCCTCGCCATTGTTTTGTTTGAGACAATTGTAAAGCCGCTTTTCGTGGAATTGGCGGAAAATTGCAATGTCGTCGCTAAGGCGTGATTAGAACATTCGGGCCGATGCTGGCCGCGAGGCTGAGGACTCCATGGCCATTTTCGCCTACGCAATCATGGTTGCGCTGGTCCTGCTGAGTACGGCTGCGTTTTTCAGCCGACGCGACATTCGCGACGAGGTCGACTGAAGAGGCGGATCCATTTCGCGGGAGCTGTTGCGCGCTACTGCACCGCTTTGCCGGTACTGGCGCTCTCCTGCAACAGCTGCATATTCGCCTCAATGTAAGGATTGGCCGGATCCTTGGCGTGCGCTTCGCGGAAGGTTTTTCGCGCCCGCGCATAATCGCCGCGCAGCAGGTAGGAGAAGCCGATGTCGTTGAGGACTTCCGGAGTCCGGCCGACGATCCGCACCGCCTCCTGGTAGGCGCGGTCGGCCAGATCGAAGCGGCGCAGCCGGTCGTACGAAGCCGCGAGCCCGACCCAAGCTTCCGCATCGCGGGGATGTTTTTCGACCGCCGCGCGGAAACTCTTTTCGGCCAGGCCGAAATTGTTGCTGCGAAAATATCGTTTGCCGAGCTGCAGGTCGTCATGCGGATCGTCACCGAGGACGCCGGGCTGGGCCAACGGCGCGACCGGTTCGCCGCTCGGGCCCGGTTCGGCTGGTGGCGTGACAATCGAGCCGGTGGCATCGGCGCTGGACGTTGAGGCCGCTGCGTCGTCCGAGCTTTTGGACGCCCACAGGTCACTGAGCTTGGTCGACGAGGCGCACCCGCCCAGCAATGTCAGTGAGGCCACAAAAGCCATCAGGACCGGGGCTGATCGGATGCTCATCAACGCGCTCCGGACCACACGCGCCGGCCTGAAATTCCCCAATTCCTGGGGATTGGTCGCTCTGCCGGCGGCCGGGCACACAGCCGGCTGCGGGAGGCTAGGTGATGTCGGTTAAGGAATTGCTTGCAATTGTCCGGATTGCGCAAAACCCGCCTGCGGCCAGCGGGTTAGGCGCCGGCCGTTACCAATTGCCGGTGGCCAGCCGGACGATGACTGGGGTGAGGATCACAATGAACAGGACCGGAAAGATGCATACCATCATCGGTACGGCGAGCCTGGCCGGCAGGCTGTAGGCCTTTTCTTCGGCGCGCGACAACCGCTTGTGTCGCATGTCGTCGCTGTAGACCCGAAGTGCGTTGCTGATGCTAGCGCCGAGTTCATCCGACTGTTGGATCAGATTGGCAAAAGAGCGCGCTTCTTCCAGGCCAAGCCGGTCGGCCAAATGATCAAGCGCGTCTGTGAGGGTGCGACCGGCACGAATTTCCAGAGTGGCAATATGAATATTAGCGGCGAGCGAGCGGTGCGAGCCGCCGAGTTCGCGCGATACCCGCTCCAGCGCCGCCTCCATCGCAAGGCCGGCATCGGCACACACCACCAGCAGGTCCATGAAGTCGGGAAACCCGATTTGATGCTCCTGTCGCAGCTTCTTAATCCGCCGATCGAGATAAAGACCGGGCGCGAGATAACCACCAAGCCCTGCGATCATAACCAGAAGCCAAAACGACGCTTTGGGATGCGGCACACACACCGACATGACAAACAGCGCCGCCACGCCCAGACTAATCGCCAGGCCGGTGCGGACGAGAAAAAAATACGCTGCCGCATGGCGATTATAGATACCGGCGTGTACCAGCCGGTGACGCAGCACTTTCATATCGTTGCTGTCGGCCACGCTATAATATTTGGTAGCGCGGTCGATAAGCTTACGCATCGCCTCGAGGCTGGACTGATGCAACCCATGCGAGGCAGCGGCGAAGTCTCGATCCGCCGCAACGCGGGCGGCACGGCGGCGCACGGCACTGCGAGCGCGAGCGCCGATCATAACGGCAAAGGCGAGCGTGCCGGTGGCGAGAAAGATGAGAGCGCTTAATGTTGCCGTCGCGCTGTCGCCAAAGGGGTTCATCACATCCATCGGTCAGATCTTGAAGTTGACCATCTTGAACATCGTCAGGTTGCCGATCAGCATCCAGGCGGCGCCGCCAACCAGAAGAAGCTTGGTCAGATGCTCATGCCAGACCGAGGCATAGAAATTGGGCGAGGTTACCTGCACCACGATGAATAATCCGATCGGCAGCGCCGAGAGAATCATCGCCGAAGCGCGGCCTTCCGCCGCCAGCGCCCGGACTTTCCGGCGCATCTTGAAACGCTGACGGATAACACTGGACAGGTTTTCCAGTATTTCGCCGAGATTGCCGCCGGTCGACGCCTGGATGCCGACCGCGGTCACGAACAGCGGCAGGTCGTCCGAGCCGATGCGCAGGTGAAGGTTGCGCAACGCCGTTTCCAAATCCGCCCCGTAGGTTATTTCATCGGACAGGATGCCAAATTCACTGCCGACAGGATCCGGCATCTCGCGGCCTACCAGCGAGATCGCAACCGGCACAGGGTGTCCGGCGCGCAAGCTGCGCACAATGGTATCAAGCGCATCGGGAAGCTGCCTGGCAAACTTCCCCTGGCGCCTTCCACGCAGCACGAGCAGCACCAGAAACGGCATCACCGTTGCGCATAGGAAGGCAACAACGCCCGCCTCCATCAAGCTGCCGCGAAATAGCGCAGTGGCGGCAAAACAAACAATGCTGCCGATGACGATGACAAGCGCCAGCCGCGTAAGCCCGATGGTGATGCCCGACTGCAGGATGAGGCGATTGAGCGCGTAGAAAACCAGCCGGTAATTACCGGCCTCGGTGAGACCGCGTTCGCGGCGCAGCGCGACCAGGACGCTTTCGCGGTCGCTTTCCTTGGCCAGCATCAGCCGCCGGTTGATCTGGCTGCGATAGGACGCGGTGGAAAAGCACAGCAGATAGACGGCCTCTGCCGTCAACGCCGCCGAAAGCGCGACCGAAAGCCAAATCAGATAGAGTGGATCGAGATCGAACGGCATGACCATCACAGCGGCTGCGAAGGATCGAAATACGCGCCTGGGATCTTGATCCCGTGCGCCGCCAGATCGGCGAGAAAGCGGGGACGCACGCCGGTTGCCTGGAAATGGCCGATGACGGCGCCATCCGGTCCGGTGCCGGTACGCACGAATTTGTAGATTTCCTGCATCTGAATGATGTCGCCTTCCAACCCGGTGATCTCGGCAATGCTCATGACACGGCGATTGCCATCGGAGAGCCGCGACAGCTGCACGATGACCCGGATGGCGGCGGCAATCTGACCGCGGATGCTGGCGACCGTCATCGGCATGCCGGCCATGCCGATCATTTGCTCCAACCGCGAGATGGCGTCGCGCGGAGTGTTGGCGTGAACGGTCGCCATCGAGCCTTCATGGCCGGTGTTCATCGCCTGTAGCATGTCGAAGGCTTCTTCGCCGCGGCACTCGCCGAGGATCACGCGATCCGGGCGCATACGCAGCGCGTTTTTCACGAGGTCGCGCTGGCGGACTTCGCCCTTGCCTTCGATATTCGGCGGGCGCGTCTCCAGGCGGCCGACATGCGGTTGCTGGAGTTGCAGTTCCGCGGCGTCCTCGATGGTAAGAAGCCGCTCCTTTTCGGAAATATACGCCGACAGCGCGTTCAGCATGGTTGTCTTACCCGAGCCGGTGCCGCCGGAGATGATCAGCGTGACGCGCGCCGTCACCGCCTTGGCCAAAAGCTCGGCCATCTGCGGCCGTAGCGCGCCGATCTCAACCAGCTTGTTGAGGTTGAGCGGCTTTTTCGAAAACTTGCGGATCGACACGAGCGGGCCGTCGATTGCGACTGGGCGCACCGCCACGTTGACGCGGGAGCCATCGAGTAGCCGCGCGTCGCACATCGGCTGCGCTTCGTCGACCCGGCGGCCGACGGCCGAGACGATTTTGTTGACGATACGAAGAAGGTGCGCCTCGTCCTTAAACCGCACGCCGGTCGGCTCAAGCACGCCCCGCCGCTCGACATAGACGCATTCATGGCCGTTGATCAGGATATCGTTGATCGCATGATCCTTGAGCAGCGGCTCCAGCGGGCCGAGACCCCGCATCTCGTCGAGAATCTCGGAGACGAAATCGTTTAGCTCCTGGGCATTGAGCGCCAGCCGTTCGGCCAGGACATATTGCGAGACCATTTCCTGAACGTGGCGGCGGATCTCCTCGGCCGGCAGTTTTTCCAATGCCGACAGGTTGATTTCCTCGATCAACCGCCGATGCAGTCGCACCTTGGCGTCGAGAAGTTTCTCGCTCAGTAACGGATTGACTGGTTCGGGAGCGGGAGCGGGCGCGGCGACGACGGCCGGCGCCACCTCCTCGGCGATAACGGGGTTTACCGCCGGAACAACCTCCAGTGCAGCGACGCGGCGGATGGAAAAGCGACCGACCAAGGGATGCCTCCTACGGCGCGATCATGCTTCTCGCCCCATCCCCCAAAGTCACGCCGCGGTTGCGCGGCCCCCGATCCTTTTCGGCAACAGACTCCTTCCCCAACTTATTGTCGGCCTGCGCCAGCAGAAATTTCTTCAATTGCGCGGTCACCTTATTGCCGGGCTTGATTTCGTCGAGCGGCACGCCGCGGTCGATCGCTTCACGAACGAGGCCGTAGTGGTTCGGCACGTAGCCGGCAATGGCTCCGCCGATCGCACGTTCGATATCGGCGCGGCGCAATCCCGGCGAAAACAGTTTCTGCTCGAACCGGTTGACGATCACTTGCGGCCTGACGTCATCGCCAAGCCGCTCGCGGATCGCACCCAACAATTGCCTGGCTTGGCGCAGGCTTGGCACCGTAGTCTCACTGACGATGAAGACCTTGTTGGAGCCGAGCAGCACACTGTCGGTCCAGGAAAACCACGTGCGCGGCATGTCGAACACGACAAAATCGAAATGCGACGACACCAGGTCGAGCAGCCGGGTGACGACATCGGGATCAAACAAGCGCATTTCCGCCGGCCGATTCGGCGCCGCTACCACCGCCAAACCGGAAGCGTGGTACGAGAGCATGACTTCGAGCAGTTGCCGGTCCAGCCGCTCCGGACGCGGCTCGATCTCGCCGAGGTCGAGACGCGGCTCAATGTCGAGATAATCGGCGCACGCGCCGTGCTGGAAGTCGAGATCGACCAGGCAGGTCGATGTCTTGCTGCGGGTGCCGGCATTGAGCAGCAGCATGGCGGATTGCACCGCCAGCGTCGTAACGCCGGCGCCGCCGACTGCCGGCAGAAACGTGAAAGTCTGGGCTTCGGTCGTCGTCACCTTCGCGGCGGTGTTGGCGACCCGCGCACAGGTCCGCACCAATTCGATCGGCGCCACCGGTTTGACGAGGCAATCGGCAACCCGCATTTGCATCAGGCGCCGCGCAACTGTGCCGTCGAAATCCTGGGTGACCGCAATGACCTGGAGGTCATTGCCGATCCGCCGCATTATTTGTTCGAGCGCCGCCAGTTCGGCTTCGGCCGCGTCGCCGAGATCGGCAACCACGACAGTAGCATCGGCAAAATCGTCGGGGCGGTTTTGCGACACGCGCCCCCCGATCACGTGCAAATCGATTCGGGCGGCTGTAGCAAAGGTCGCGCGAACACCGTCCTCGAATTCCGGGTCGGCAGTAAGAACCACAATCCTAGGCGAGTCCGTCGGACTGGTTGGACGACTGCTTTGCATTTGTTCGCGTTCGCGCTGTAGCTGCGGGATTACTGGCCGGTCGTGGTTGTGCTCGTTGAGGTCGTCGAGCTGCTGGCGGTTCCTGCCGGATTAGTGCTGCTGGACGTGTTGCTTTGCGAATTGGTCTGTGCGGTCGGCGGCGTCGGATTGGCGACCTGCATCATCATCGGATCGACCGGCGGAGTGACCAGATTGGTGCGGTAACGTTCGACCGCGGACTGCATCCTCTGGCCGTTGAACGCGATGTTGGTGTCGCCGCTATGAGCCGGCCAGGGGTCGACCACCTGTGCGGCCTTGTTGGCCTCGATCGCATCGCCGGCGCTCAACGCAATGGAGTCACGCCGGTCAAGATACAAGCCGGGATCGGAGCAGCCAGCGAGCATGGCGCCGGCAACGACGGCGGCCGCAATCGCGCGGCTGCGCCGCTTAATCTTTGGCGACAACATAGACGCCTCCCTTCTTCGGCAGGTCGAGGATGTGACCGACGTAGGGCCGGTTGGGCGCGCCGAATGCGAGACGCGCCATTGCCGGGCTGACTTCGGCCTTGCCATTGAGGAAAAAGTCGACGTCGTTGGCCGGCAGAGTGCCGTCGAGCGGCGAACGCGCAACATTGGTCGGCCGCATCGGGTTGATGATATGCGGCGTCACGAGGATCACGAGATCGGTTTCGTTCTTCTGGTATTGGGCCGAGCGGAACAGCGCGCCCAGCACGGGGACATCGCCGACCCACGGCAGTTGATCCTGGGCACTGCTGGTCTGGTTCTGCAACAGGCCGCCGAGCATGAAGCTCTGGCCGTCGCGCAACTCGAGCGTCGTAGAGGCCTTGCGCGTGATGAGTCCCGGGACCGAGGTTCCGGCAACCGTGACAGTGTGCGTGGTGTCGATTTCGCTCACTTCCGGCTTGATCACGAGATTGATCAGGCCGTCCTTGAGCACGGTCGGGGTAAACGACAGCCCGACGCCGTATGGCTGATAGGCAAACGCTACGGTACCCAGACCGTTCGCCTCCGGGACAGGAAATTGGCCGCCGGCGAGGAAGCTTGCGGTGTCGCCCGACAGCGCCACCAGGTTAGGCTCCGCCAGGCTGCGCGCCAGGCCTTTTTGCTCGAGCGCATTGAGCGACATCTGCACCGAGCCGCCGAGCTGGCTGACCAGGAAGCCGAAGGGGGCTGCGCCCGACAGGACGCCGGCGGAAACGACCGGCGACAGCGGGGTGCCGGTAACGCCGGCCGGCAACGTGCTCATGCCGCCGATGCCCGAATTTGCCGCGGCCGGCTGCTGGAAGGCGCCGCCAGGCGCGGTAATCGGCAGCTGCGCTGCCGGCACCTGATTGCCGATATTCGCCAGCGCGCCCGCGCCAAAGATGTTCCATTGCACACCCAGCTCGCGGCTCGCCGAGCGCGAAACCTCGATGAAGCGCACTTCCAGCATGATCTGCTGCGGCCGCAGCACCTGCACGGTATTGATCGGATCGGGCACGAATTGCCGCGCGATCATTACCGCTTTATCCAGCGTAACTGCGTCGGCGGCGGTCCCGGTAAGAAGGATGCGGCCGTTGACCGCCGAAACCCGGATGCTGCCGCCGGACAGCGCCGATATCTCGGCACTGGCCCGCGAGATATCGTAGGAAACCTCTATGTCGAAGATGCCGACGAGCTTTTTGTCCTCACCGTAGACGGTCACCCGCGTCGTGCCGATCTTCTTGCCAAGGATCGACAGCGCGTGATCGGTCAGAGGATTGACATCGGCAATGCCCGGATCGCCTACCGAGATGTCGACAATGGCCTGATCGGTATGAATGTCTTGCGACTTGCCGAGCAACACGTTGACGATCGTCGTGTGGGCTGTCCTGCTGAGCGCAACCCGTTCCTGTGCCCGCAACTCGCATGGTGCGATTGCGAATACCACCACCAGCATCATTGCCGCCGCCCCCCAGCAGCGATGCAACAGCGCCGGCAGCTTTCGCTTTCGCCGCCGCTTCGGCAGCGGCCGGAACGCTCCGGCGTTGTCAATCGTCGCTTCGTACTGGCTCGACATGTTGGCCTCCCGCCACTCTTTGTCCCGAACTCTGTTCACGTCCCCAAGAACTTTTGTCACAAGATCGTTTGTCAGTTGGTCCAGTCCCGTGCCGCTCGACGCCCGCCAAGAGCCGCGGCATCCGCCGGCATCGCTTCGACCGGCACGCTGTAATCCGACTTCTTCGACGCGCGCATCACGCCGATGGTAACGAAGCGCGTGTCACGCGATCCGGCGGCATGCCCAAGATCGGCGATCGTCACGCGCCGGCTTGCCGCCTCGCTGGTTTCACCGGCCTTACGCAGCATCAGCGACAGTGTGCCGACGAGTGACGCAAGCGCGATTTTTTCTCCGCCGACGGCGTCGACTTCGAGCGTGACGGCCTTGACCACGGAGGGTTTGTCGGCACGCTCATCCGCCTGCTGATCGACAGCAAGTACGCGCACGTTTTGCAGCACCACGTCGCTCATCGAGATGCTCGGATCGCCCGACCGCGACACCACGACGTCGACGCGATCGCCCGGCAGCACAAAGCCGGCGACGCCTTCCACATCGTTGACGCGAATAGTGACGGCCTTCATATCGTTGGACAGAATCGCAGAAAGCGTCGCGCGCTGACCCGGGCCGGTGATTTTTGCGGCAAGGATCGCTTCATTGGTGTCGATCGGCATCAGCACGATCCGCTTGCCCGAGGTGAGGGCTGAGATTTTGCCGAAGGCGCCGGCCGGCAAGGCGTCGCTCGGCCACGGCATTTCGCGCAACGATCCGGCGCTCAACTCGTCGCCGAAGCGCAGCGGCCGGGCGGCGACAACGATGGTGTGCGCCGGGGGAGCCGATTTTCGCTGCGCCTCCAGACTGCGCATCCGCATTTCGGTTTGGTTTTTGAGCCAAGTCTGCGCCAAAAATACCGCGAGCAGGCCGAAAAGGCCGGCAAACGCGATCATCACAATGGTGCTTTTGCGCACGACCCGATCCCTGTTCACGCCGCGGAGTTGTTTCCGTCTTCGCAGGCTGACACTGGTGCGCCGGTAGTATTGAATTGGTGAAAGTAGGTAGGCTTTCAGGCCGGTTCCGCCGAGTTCTGGACCTATGCTGAAGATTGGTTGAAAGGCTATTCTTTACGACCCGTGTATCGAATTGTTCGAAGCAAACGGATAACCTTTACAAAACCGAGACGTTCAGAACCAGGTAACCCTGCGAGGAGATGAAGATGGGTGCGCGTTATCTCAATCCGCAAGCTGTTTTCAAGCCGCCCGGCTATAGTCATGTCGTCGAAGTTACCGGTCCTGGACGCACCATTTTTGTCGCCGGCCAGGTCGGCGCCGACCGCGACCGGAACATCCCTCCCGGCGCTCGCGCCCAAATGGTTCTGGCGTTCGAGAACCTGAAGGCGGCGCTGGCCGAAGCCGGGGCGGCCTTCAAGGATGTGGTGAAGATCAATAGTTACCTGGTCGACGGCGCCGACATGAGCGACTTTCGCGAAGTGCGCGACAGTTACATCAATACTGCCGCGCCGCCCGCCAGCACGACCGTCTTCGTCTCCAGGCTGGCCATCGACGGTTTATTATTCGAGATCGAAGCAGTGGCGGCGCTGCCGCCGAAGTAGCAGCCCGGCAACGCGGCGTCAGGCAGAAACCGCCCGCACATTCGATGCGCTGACCTGGCGGTGAAATCCTTTGAGCGTCAGCGCCTCCAACGGCTCCAGATCGGCGATCGTTTCCACCGCCGCGTGGACTTTGCCGTCGATCAAGATCTGCCCGTCCTTTGCCTCCGCGCACAGCCGCGCGGCAAGATTGGTGACCGAACCGATGGCGGCGTAGTCGAAACGGCCTTCGAAGCCGATGCGGCCGAGTGTGGCGTAGCCATGCGCGATGCCCATGCCGAAACCGAGATTAAAGCCGAGCTTGCGCCACCGGCTGCTCAAATCGGCGACCGCCGTGCGCATTTCCGCCGCCATGCGCACCGCCTGCCCGCACGGATCGTCAATCGGCACGGGATCGTTGAGCATCACCATCAGCCCATCGCCGGCAAAGCGCTCGATGGTGCCCTGAAATTTGTGGATGATGGCGCCGACGCTGGCGTGATATTCGCGCAGGATACCCATGACCTCTTCCGGCTCGGCGGTTTCGGCAAAGGCGGTGAAGCCACGCAGGTCGCAGAACACGACGGTGACCTGGCGACGGTGACTGTCGAGCGCGCGATCGTCGCCAGCCGAGAGGATCAGCTCGGCGATCTGTGGCGACAAAAAGCGTTTCAGACGATCCATGCGCCCGATTTGCGCAAGCTGCTGCTCCACGCGCGCCTCAAGTGTCCGGTTCCAGCCGGCGAGGTCGGCCGCCTGCGCGCTCACTTTGTCGGTTAGTTCCTTCATCCGCAGCATGGATTTGACCCGCGCGACCAGCGCAGCCTGATCGATCGGCTTGGTGAGATATTCGTCGGCTCCGGCTTCCAGCCCGGCGACCACGTCCTTGGTATCGGCCTTCGCCGTCACCAGGATGATGGCGGTGAACGGCAGTTCGGCGTCCGCCCGCAGCCGCCGGCAAACTTCAATACCGTCGATCTTCGGCATCATCACATCGAGCAAAATGAGATCGGGACGGTGCTCACGCGTGGCGGCAATGGCCGCCTCGCCGTCGGCAGCCTCCAGAAGCTCATAGCCGTGCGGAGTAAGCCGCGTGCGCAAAATGTCGCGGTTGGTCTCGTTGTCGTCGACGATCAGGATGCGCGGAGGACTGTGCATCGGGAAATAGTCGCACTAGCCGAGGTGAGCGTTGACCTTCGCCAGAAGCTGGCGCGGACTGTAAGGCTTTGTGATGTAATCGTCGCAGCCCGCGGCGCGGGCTCTTTCCTCATCGCCGGAGAGTGCATACGAAGTCACCACGATGATCGGGATCGTTTTCAGCTCCGGATTCGCCTTGATCCGCCGCGTCGCCTCGTAGCCGTCGAGCACCGGCATTTGGATGTCCATCAGGATCAAGTCCGGGCGATGCGTTTCGGCCGCCGCCACGCCCTGCGCGCCATCCTCGGCCTCGAACAATTGAAAGCCGACGCTGCTGAGCAAATCGCGCAGGATTTGCCGATTGTCCGGCTGGTCTTCCACCACCAAAATGCGTTTGCTCATGCCATGTACCTCTCGCCGCCGGTCTTCACCGGCAGCCTGATCGTGAATGTCGAGCCCTTGCCGAGCTCGGAATCCACCAAAATGCGGCCGCCGTGCATCTCGACAATCCGCCTGGAGATCGACAGGCCCAGTCCGGTGCCGCCCTTTTGCCGCGTCGACGTATTGTCGACCTGTTGAAACTCTTCAAAGATCTTAGCCTGATCGGCGGGGGCGATACCCGGTCCCGAGTCGCGGACCGCAACATTGAATGCACCATTGGATTGAGACGCCTCGATCGCGACCTCGCCTTTGTCGGTGAACTTGATCGCGTTGCCGACCAGATTGAGCAGCACCTGCGCCAGCCGCCGCTCATCACCATGACCCATCGGCAGCCCCTTTTCGACTTTGGTCGTGAGTGTCAGACTCTTTTGCGACGCCAGCGGCTCGACCGCGACATAGACCCCTTGCACAAGCTCGGCGACCGAATAATCGGTGAGCGAGAGCGTGAGCTGACCGGCTTCGATCTTCGACAAATCAAGCACGTCGTTGATCAGCCCGAGCAGATGCTTGCCGTTGGTCTGCACCCGCTCGAGCACCGCGCGCATCTTCTCGGGCGCCTCGCCGTAGATATTATCGAGGATAAGCTCGGTATAGCCGAGGATAGCATTGAGCGGCGTGCGTAACTCGTGGCTCATATTGGCGAGGAACTGCGATTTGTGCTTACTTGCCACTTCGAGCTGATGTCCCTTGTCCTCGATCTCGTGGAACAGGGCGGCGTTCTGGATGGCCAGGGCCGATTGAGCCGCAAATGTCTTCATCAGATCGACGGTGTTTTGTGGGAAAGCGCCGGGCGTGCGCCGGCGGACCACCAGGAGACCCACAATGTCATCGCCGCTGAATAGAGGCGCCGCCAGCCGCGCGCGGTAACCGGCGCCGAACACGATGTCGTCGACCGGCGATCGCGTTACTTCCTTCAAGTCATCGACTTGCACCGGCTCGCGGTTGGCGAGCAGCAGCGCGATGTTCTGTTCACCGACGCCGATATGGGCATGGCCGAGCGCATCGATGAGTGTCTGATCCATCCCGTAGGTGGCGCGCAAGCGGAATTCACGTTGCCCTTCGTCGAACACATAGATCGCGCCGGCTTCGGTAGCGGAAAGCTGAACCGCTTTGGCGACGATGGTGTTGAGCACGTTTTCAAGATCGAGCGTGGAATTGACGGCTTGCGAAGTTTCGCCGAGCGCGCGCAGTTCCTCAACCGAGCGGGCAAGTTCGTCGGTGCGCGCCCGCAGTTCGCTGAACAGGCGCGTGTTTTCGATGGCGATAACGGCCTGGCTCGCAAAGGTCCGCAACAGTTCGCGCTGCTTGTCGGATAGCCCGCCCGGTTCGCGGCGGGCAATGCTGATCGCTCCGATCGCACTATCGCCGCGCAGCATCGGCACGATCGTGATCGCCCGATAGCCGCTGGCGAGAAAATTGCGCCCGCCGGGAATAAGTTGCTCGGGCGTCTCGCGGGCGTCCGCGAAATCCATTTCGCGCGCATCCATGATAGCCGTCGACGTCATGTATTCGCGCGAAAGCGGCATCGGATATCGTGCGCGCAACTTTTCACGGTCGTCGGTATCGGAACCGGCGATGGCCGCGAGTTTGACCTGATCGCCATCGGGCAGCGAGATCACAACGACAGCATGGGGGAACAGCCGCAGACCGCTGCGCACGATTGCGTCGAAGGCGGGCTGCGAGTCGGTCGGGGAGTTGCTGATGACTTCGAGAATTTCAGACGTCGCCGTCTGTTGTTCGAGCGATTCGGTTAATTCCTTAGTGCGTAACTGCTCGGCCTCGAACAAGCGCACGTTTTCGATGGCGATGACGGCCTGATCGGCAAACGTCGTTACCAGCTCGATTTCACGATCGGTAAACGGCTCGACGCGGCGGCGCGCCAAGGCAATGACGCCGATCGGCTCGCCCTCGCGCATCAGCGGTACGCCGATCATCGAGCGCACCCCGCCGACCCTGGCGTCTGCCTTCTTGTCGTACAGCGGATCCGACCAGGCGTCGTCGATCTGAGCGACTTGCCGCGTCAGTGCGGCACGGCCCACCACCGTCCCCTGGTCGGGAACGATAGGCGTTTGCCTTTCGAGCTCCAGGTATTCCGGAGCAAGGCTATGACCGGCGGCGAACCGGTAGACGCTGTTCTCAAGACGGAAAATGCTCGCCGATTCGGCGCGGCAAAGCCGCGCCGCGGTATCGACAACGCTTTGCAGGATCGGCTGCAGCTCGAACTTCGAGCGGCTGATAACGCCGAGAACTTCGGAAGTGGCAGTCTGTCTTTCAAGCGACTGGCGCAATTCCGTCAACAACCGGGCGTTCTCGATGGCGATAACCGCCTGCGCGGCGAAGTTCTCAAGCAGCGCAATCTGCTTGTCCGTAAATGAACGAACTTCTTGCCGAGACAAGACAAGTACACCGATCCATCGGTCGTCTTTCAGCATCGGCGCGGCCAAAACCGTGCGCACGCCGCCGAGTTCGACGGAGGCGACCGTGTCTGGTTCTCGTTCGATGTAACGCTGATCCTTGGTCAAATCCGCGACGTGCACCACTTTCCTCTGGAAGATAAAGTTGTCCAGAGTGCTGGTTGGTCTTGCCGCCGTGGGTCCAATACCGACGGGTGAGCGTTTGCGATATTCGGCAAAAGCCGGCGGCGTATTGAAGGAAGCGGCAAGGGAAAATGCGCCGCCGTCCCAGCGGTAGATATTTCCAAACGCGGCATCACAGATGCGGACCGCATTCTCCAGCATCGTGGAAAACACGGGCGCAAGCTCCTTGGGCGAACTTGAGATGACTTGAAGGACCTCCGCGGTCGCCGTCTGCTGCTCCAGCGACTCGCGCAGCTCGCTGAGCAGCCGGGCATTTTCGATGGCGATGACGGCCTGGCTGGCAAAGTTCTTGATCAGTTCGATCTGCTTGTCGGTGAAAGGGCGAACCTCCTGACGGAAGATGACAATCGCCCCTGTGAATTGCTGCTCTTTTAACATCGGCACGACTAGCATCGTCCGCACGTGCGCAGCATCCGCGAATCGAACGGCCGTAGGATCGCCCCCGAAACGATCCTCTGTATAGGAGGGATCAGCAGACAGATCGTCGATTTGAAGGACCTGTTTCGTGGCCGCCACCCGCACGAGCGGCGCCGAGGGACCGAGGCGGAATACTGGACTGGCCGCGCGCATTTGCGCAAAGCTTTCGGGCGCATTGTGCATAGCGACCACGCGGAATGCGCCATTTTCCGGCACAACCAGGTTGCCAAAATTGGCCTCGCATATCCGCGTTGCGTTCTCCAGGATCGAGGCAAACACCGGCTCCAAATCGCCCGGCGAACTTGAAATCGCGCGCAGCACGTCCGCAGTCGCCGTCTGTTGCTCCAGCGCCTCCTTCGTTTCGTTGAACAGCCGGGTGTTCTCGATCGCGATCAAGGCTTGGTCGCGGAAAGATTCAGCCTGTGCGATTTCAGCGGGACCGAAAAGATTGGGCCGATTTCCGTGCAGCGTGAGCAGGCCGATGCACTCTCCCGCGCGAAGCAACGGCACAAAAAGCGCGGACTTAGAGCCGAACTGTCTTTGAATTTCCACTTCGTGTTTCGGCAGATCGATCAGCGACAAGTCCGGCAGGTGCAGCATTTTTTTGTCGAGGATCGCGCGCGAGGGAAAGTTCGCGCTGGCGTCGATCGGCACATTTTTCGGCAGGCGGTCTTCCGCGAGCGGACCTTCTGGAGTGGCTCCGGCCAGGACCGAGAACGTATCGCCGTCGCGAAGCATCACGAACGCCCGGTCGCTTCGGAGCAGGCGAACGGCGGTAACCGCGATGCCTGCAAATACCGGCCGCACGTCGGTCGGCGATTGACTGATAACGCGCAGGATTTCGGAAGTGGCAGTCTGCCTGGCGAGCGACTCGGTCAAATCGTCGGTGCGCTGACGGAGCTCGGTAAGCAGCCGCGCGTTCTCGATGGCGATAACGGCCTGGCTGGCGAAGCTTGTGACCAGCGCGATCTGCTTGTCGGTGAAGGGACGAACTTCCTGGCGGTTCAAGAACAGCACACCGATCAGTTCCCTCTCCTTCAGCATTGGCACGGCCAGAAACGTCCGGACGCCGGCGATTTCGACCGCGGCGACGACTGCCGGATCGCGCTCGAGGTAAGATCGGTCCATTCGCGCATCGGGAAGATGGATCACCGTCTTGGCGGCAATTATTCGCCCGATAAAACTGTTCGGACTTGGACGAAACGGCAAATCCCGGCGTATCTCGGAGAAGGCTGACGGTAAGTTATACGTCGCCCCTAAACGCACGGTGTCGCCTTCTACGCGGTAGATGCCACCGAACTTCGCGTCGCAGATCCGAGCGGCTTTCTCCAACATGGTCTGGAACACCGGCTCAAGATCGCCGGGCGAGCTTGAGATAACCCGCAACACCTCGCTCGTCGCCGTCTGCTGCTCCAGCGACTCGGTCAAATCGTTGGTGCGCTGACGGAGCTCGGTGAGCAGCCGCGTATTCTCAATGGCGATCACCGCCTGGGCGGCGAAATTTTGCACCAGCGCGGTCTGCTTGTCGGTGAACGCGCGAACCTCTTGGCGGAACAGGCTGAATATGCCGATCAGGTCATTGTCCTTGATCATCGGCACCGTGACGAGGGTGCGAGCACCGGCAAACTTGGCGAGCGGGTTGTTGGGGCTTTCTGTCAGCAGGTCGGCTGTGTGCGCGAGCTGCTTGGTATTCCAAACCTGGGTGAGGGAGGCGGCGACCTTAGGATTGATCACCGCTGTCTTTGCGGCGTAATCCAGATAGGCAGGCGGGGCATTGTGCATAGCGGCGCGGACAAAATGATCGCCTTCGCGCAGCAGCATGGTACCGAAACTTGCATCGCAAATGCGCACGGCATTTGCCAGCATGGCCGCGAACACCGGCTTGAGGTCCCCCGGCGAACTGGAAATAACTTGAAGCACTTCTGAGGTGGCGGTCTGCTGCTCCAGCGACTCGGTCAACTCGCGCGTACGCTGCTGCTCGGCCTTGAAAAGCCTGACGTTCTCGATCGCAATCGCGGCCTGACTGGCAAAACTCTCGACCAGCGCGATCTGCTTGTCGGTGAAGGGGCGAACCTCGCGGCGGTAAACGGCAAACATGCCGACAAGCTCATCGTCCTTGAGGATCGGAACCGCGAGCAAGGTACGGATACCGCCAGCCTCGACGGCGGCGACCGCGCCCGGCGTGCGCGCGATATAGGCCGGCTCGTCGCGACAGTCGACCACGTGCTGCAACCGGCGTGTCGCTGCGAGCCGGCCAAGTGGATCGTCGGCAGGGGGATGAACAACCGGTTCGCGGCGTCGCAGCTCGGACCATTGCGACCGCGCGCCGTGCATGGCAACGATACGGAACGCGCCATCCCCTTCGTACAGCAGGAGATTGCCGAAGTGTGCTCCACAGATACGGGTCGCATTTTCCAGCATGGTATTGAACACGGGCTCGAGCTCACCCGGCGAATTCGATATGACCCGCAGCACATCAGCAGTCGCCGTCTGCTGCTCAAGCGATTCCCGCAATTCGCTGAGCAACCGCGCATTCTCGATGGCGATGACCGCTTGCGCGGCGAAATTGGTCACCAGCTCAATCTGCTTCTCCGTAAATGGCCGTACCTGCTGATCGTAAATTGCGATCGCTCCGAGGAGCTCTCCGTCGCGTAGCATCGGTATTGCCAGGGCGCTTCGCGCGCCTGCTAACTTGGCCAACCCCGAAGACGCGTACGGCTCTTCGGCCGCAACGTCGCGCACATGGACCGGCTTCTTTGTCCGGATCAGCGGACTCAGAAACGACGTGTGTAGCGGAATGACCGGATCGGCCGTACGCCGTTCCACGAAAGCGCGCGGCGCGTTATGCATCGCCGCCATGCGCATGCTCGTCCCGTCGAACCGCGCCATGTTGCCAAACTTCGCACCGCAGATGCGAACGGCTTTTTCCAGCATTGTCTGAAATACCGGTTGCAATTCACCCGGCGAACTGGAGATGACGCCGAGAACCTCGGCCGTCGCCGTCTGCTGCTCCAACGATTCGCGCAATTCGCTGAGCAGCCGCGCGTTCTCGATGGCGATCACGGCTTGTGCGGCGAAGTTCTGCACCAATTCGATCTGTTTGTCGGTGAAGGGACGGACTTCCTGGCGATAGATCGAGAAAACGCCAATCAACTCGCCGTTCTTGAGCAATGGCACATCGACCGTGGATCGCGCTCCGCCGAGCTTAACCGGCGGGCTTTGGACCCCTTCGGCAGCATAGTCGGCGGTGTGACTCAGCCGCTTGCTGTGCAAGACCCGTTCGAGAAGACTGCCCGGCATCGGCTGAAACGCTCCGCGCCTCTTCTCGAATTCCGTCAGCTCCGCTGGCATGCCACTCTCAGCGGCGAAGTGGAAAGACTGACCGTCATAGCGCAGCAGCATGCCGAACTTGGCCTCGCAAATGCGCGTTGCATTCTCCAGCACAGCCCGGAACACCGGCTCTAGATCGCCGGGCGAACTGGAGATGACACGCAATACATCCGCGGTCGCCGTCTGCTGTTGCAGCGACTCGCGCAACTCCGTCAGCAGCCGTGTGTTCTCGATGGCGATGACGGCCTGGGCGGCGAACGACTTGATAAGATCGATTTGTTTGTCAGTGAACGCTACGGCATTGCGATGCGCTGTGTTAATGACGCCGATCACTTCGCCGTCGCGGATCAACGGCACCGAAATCAGCGCGTCGTAGCCGAATTCGCGGGCGAATTGCTGGGTACCGGGTGGAGCGCCCGGGTTGCCAATGACCGGCACGAGCTGCAGCGGGGTTTTTGCAAGAACCGCCCTGCCCGGCAGCAGCCGATCATCCAATGGCAAAGGGTAATATTCTGCGAGCTTCTCAAAACCAGGCTCGCCCTTAATGCCGGCGACCTCAAGCATGCCGTCGCGCAGGAGCAGCACAAGCGCGAAACGCGTGTGGAACAATCGCAACAGGTTGTCCAGGATCACCTCAAACACCGGTCGGGCGTCGGTGACTGAACCGCTGATCGATGTCAGAATGTCGGACGTCGCGGTCTGCTGGTCCAGTGACTCGCGCAACTCGGTGAGAAGCCGCGCGTTCTCGATGGCGATCACGGCTTGCGCCGCAAAATCCCTGACCAGATCGATCTGCCGATCCGCGAATGGCTGGACTTCCGTGCGATAGAGGCCAACGGCGCCAACAAGCTCATCGTTCTTGAGCATCGGCACCACAAGCAGCGTTCGCGCCCCAGTCAGCTTGCTGAACATCAGTACGTCAGGTTCGCCATGCCGGTAGGCAGCATGCTCGGTCAAATCGGGAATATGGACCGTTTGCTTGGTAGCCGCGACCCGCAGAAGCGGGCCGACACGGATGACGGGTTCGCGGCGTCGCAGCTCGGCAAATTTCGGCGGCGGATTGTGCATCGCGACGATCCGGGAAGCGCCGTCGCTCTCATACAGCGAAAGAATTCCGAAATTAGCGCCACAGAGGCGCGTTGCGTTCTCCAATATGATCGCAAAGACCCGTTGCAGGTCGCCGGGCGCGCTCGATATGACGCGCAGCACCTCCGAGGTCGCGGCCAGCTGTTCGCGCGCCGCGGCAAGCTCGCTTTGATGGTCGATGGTCGCCAGGGCCTTGGCTTTGAGCAGCTTGCGCGCGGTCGGGGTCTTCGCGGCGGCCGGCCGGGAGACCTTACGCGGTTTTTTCGCACGCGATTTCAAAGCCGCCTCACCCAAAAGCGGTGGCAGGGAATTCTGGAAAGCATACTATCTTGCCCGGGGAGGCGCGAGGTGGCGCAGCACTTAGCGGCGTTGCGTGCCCCGATGAATGGCCTGCCACACGCGCTCGGGCGTCAGCGGCAGCTGGATATCGGTGACGCCGAGCGGGCGGAGCGCATCGAGCACGGCATTGACGATGGCCGCCGGCGCCCCGATCGAGCCGGCCTCGCCGCAGCCCTTGGCGCCCAAAGGGTTGTGGGTGCAGGGCTGGCTTTCGTCGAGTTCGGAAACGATAGGAGGCATATCGACGGCCCGCGGCAATGCGTAGTCCATGAACGAGCCGGACAGCAATTGGCCGGAATTGTCGTACACGCAATGCTCACGCAACGCTTGGCCGAGCCCTTGCGCGACCCCGCCTTGGATCTGGCCGTCGACGATCATCGGATTGATCACCGTGCCGACGTCGTCGACCCCCCAATAACCGAGCGCGCACACTTCGCCGGTATCGCAATCGATCTCGGCTTCGCAGGCGTGCGCGCCATTGCTCCAGGCAAACGACGGCGGATCATAGACTGCGCTGTCGTGCAGCCCGAGCTCCATGTCGGACGGAAAGGCGGTCGGTACGTAAGCGACGCGCGCGATCTCTTGCAGCGTCACGCGCCGATCCGTGCCGGCGATGGAGAAGATGCCGGCGCCAAAGGTCATGTCCGCGGGCGAGGCTTCAAGGAGATGCGCGGCAATGCGCTTGCCTTTCTCGACGATCTTCGCCGCCGCGCGGTCGACCGCCGAACCACCGACCGCGATCGAGCGCGAGCCGAAGGTGCCGGTCCCGAACGGTACCTGATCGGTGTCACCTTCAAGTATCTCGACGCGCGATAGTGGAACGCCGAGGCGCGAAGAAATAATCTGCGCGAAAGTGGTGGCATGGCCCTGGCCATGATTGTGGGTGCCGAGAAGCGCCTGCACGCTGCCGTCCGGCTGGATGCGGATGGTGGCGGCTTCGAAGAAGCCGATGCGCGCACCAAGCGCCGCGGCAAACCGCGACGGCGCGACGCCGGATGATTCCACATAGCAGGCGATACCAAAGCCGCGGAGCTTGCCAGCGCGTTCCGCAGCTAGCCGCCGTTTGGCGAAACCGCGATAATCGGCGATGTCCAACAGGCGCGCCAGAATTTTGGGAAAGTCGCCGCAATCGTAGACCGGGCCGATCGGCGTCTTGTACGGCATGGCGTCGGCGGGAATGAGATTGCGCCGCCGGATTTCCGCGCGATCGAGCTTGAGCAAATGCGCGGCTTCGTCGGCGAGCCGTTCCAGCACGTAACACGCTTCCGGCCGGCCGGCGCCGCGATAAGCATCCGTCGGCAGGGTGTTGGTGAAAACACCGGTCGAGGAAATCGCAATGGCGGGCGTGCGATAGACTCCGGCAAGCAATGCCGAATAGATTGCACTCGGGATCGCGGCGCCGA
>JASHSY010000344.1 GCA_030040825.1 Xanthobacteraceae bacterium | reverse complement strand
GCGACTGAAACCGGATTGGTGTTCTGGATCAGCATGGCGGTGACCGGCGGCCCGCCACGTAAAGTGTCTTGGTCGCCGGTGAGGATGGCGCCGATGCGCGACTGGTCGAGCATGCGGATCGAGGAATCGCGCAGATCGGTGCCTTCGATCAGACCGGTATTGAGGTGAAAGACACCGCCGTTGTTGTGAAAGGCGCCGCCCCCTTCATGACGCCACGCGCCAGTGACCGTCGCGATGCAGCTTGCCGCGTGCATGTTGATTGCGCCGTTGCGCGAGCGTGAAAATCCGTAGCCGAGACGGAAATAGGCCCGTTTATTCTCACCGACCAGCCGGGCAAAGGCTTCGATCGTTTCGGCCGGGCAGCCGGTGATTCGCGACGCCCATAAGGGATCGCGGCTTTGTACGTGTGCAGCGAGGTCATGCGGCGCATCGGTGTAGCGATCGAGATAATCCCAGTCGGCTTTATCGTCGCGGAACAGGCAATGCATGACCGCGCAGGCGAGCGCGCCGTCGGTCCCGGGACGGATCAGGACCGGCAGATCGGCCTGTTGCATCGTGGCGTTCATGTAGACGTCGACGACGACGATTTTGGCGCCGCGCCGTTTGCGCGCGCGCGTCGCGTGCGTCATCACGTTGACTTGGGTATTCACCGCGTTGGTGCCCCAGATCACCACCAGGTCGGACTTGGCCATCTCGCGCGGATCGGGGCCGGCGAGTTTGCCGGTGCCGGCGATGAAGCCGGTCCATGCCGGGTTGACGCAGATGGTGGAGAAAAAGCCGGAGTATTTCTTGGCGTGGCGCAAACGATGGATGCCGTCGCGCATCACATAGCCCATCGTGCCGGCGTAAAGGTAAGGCCAAACCGCTTCGGAGCCGTGCGCCTGTTCGGCACGCACGAATTTCTCGGCGACGAGGTCGAGCGCGTCATCCCAGGAGATCGGTGCGAACGCACCGGTACCCTTGGCGCCGATGCGCCGCAGCGGCCGCGTCAGCCGGTCGGGATGATGGACACGCTCGGCGTAGCGAGCGACTTTGGCGCAAACGATACCGGCAGTGTAATCGTTGTCGCGCGCGCCGCGCACCCGACCGATCGTGCTGTTGCCGAAAATCTCGACATTGAGCGCACAAGTCGACGGGCAGTCGTGCGGACAGGCGGAGCTGGCGATGCGCGGGCGTACCGCTTGATTCATGGCGATCGCATCCTACCGCTTTCTCCGCGCCAGCGAAAACCTTGCCGCCGCGCGAATGGGCTCGGTGCGATCGCCAGCGAAACGCTATGCCGCCGCGGCGTTGCCCTTCGGCTGCACCTCGGCGGTGTAGTCGTTCATCAATTGCTGGGTGACGCGCCCGGGCGTGAAGCTCCAGTCGGCGATCTGTGAAACCGCAGTCACCTCGGCCGCGGTGCCAGTAATGAAGCACTCGGAAAAGCTCGCGAGTTCCTCCGGCATGATGCGGCGCTCGATCACTTCGATATTGCGCCGCTTAGCGAGCGCGACGGCAGTTGCGCGGGTGATGCCGGATAGAAAGCAATCGGCAATCGGGGTATGGATCTTGCCATCTTTGATGAAGAAAATGTTGGCGCCGGTACATTCGGCGACGCGGCCCTGCCAGTCGAGCATCATGGCGTCGGCAAACCCCTTGCGCTCGGCGCGGTGCTTGGAGATCGTGCAGATCGCGTAGAGGCCGGAAGCCTTGGCCAGCGCCGGCGCAGTTTTTGGATCGGGCCGGCGGTAGTCGGCAAGATCGAGCCGGATGCCTTTCAGGCGCTGGGCAGGATCGAAATAGCTTGGCCATTCCCACGTGGCGATAGCGAGATGAATTTTGTTGTGTTGCGCCGATACCCCGAGCTGCTCGGAACCGCGCCAGGCGATCGGTCTGACATAAGCATCTTTCTGGTTGTTCTTCTCCAGAACGAGCCGCTTGGCGGCGTCGATTTCGGCGATGCTGTAAGGAATTTCAAAGTCCATCAGTTGTGCAGAGCGTTTTAGCCGCTCGGAGTGTTCGGTCCCCCTAAAAATCTCGCCGCCATAGGCGCGCTCACCTTCGAACACCGCGCTTGCATAATGCAGGCCGTGGGTCAGGACGTTGATCTTGCAGTCGGCGGTGGCAATGAGCTTGCCGTCGAACCAGACTAGGTCGGGACGCTGGTCGAAGGGCACTGCCATAGCGTTGCCTCCCTGGGCATGGACGGGCCCGGCTCCGTACCGGTTTTTTGCCGCGCGGTTGGGCCCTTCTGCGCTCGGCCGCGGGCTTTTGCGTCGGGACGAGACTCCCGGTATGGTCGCTGCCGCCCTATGGAAGCGCCTTTTTGGCGCCCGGCAATCCTCGCATTGTAGCGGGAGATCGCCGTGAGTTGCGCTTTTGGGGGTAACAATCAAACCGAAATATGTCAATATAGCTGACATAATGGCTGAGATCAGTCTGACCGCGCCCAGCAAGCCCCGCGCCGCTATCGAAGACAGTGCGGCCGCCGACGGCCGCCAGCCATATTGGGATCTGATCGAGCTTTTATTTTTCGCTTATCGCGACTTTGTCGGCGATCCCGATCAGGTGCTGGACCGGCTCGGATTTGGCCGCGCCCATCATCGCGTCCTGCACTTCGTCAACCGCAATCCCGGCATGAAGGTTGCCGAACTGCTCGACGTTCTCAAAATCACCAAACAGTCGCTCGCCCGCGTACTCAAGCAACTGATCGACGAAGGTTACGTCGTGCAGAAGGAAGGCGCCGATGACCGCCGGCAGCGGCTGCTCTATGTCAGCCCGGCAGGTGAGGCGCTGGCGATGAAGCTTGCCGGACTGCAGACCGCGCGGATCGGGCGGGTGCTCGACGAGCTTGGTCCGGCCGCCCGCGACGTAGCGCGGCGTTTTCTTGCCGGCATGATCGGGGCGAAGGATCGCGAACAGGTCCTGCGCATGATCGCGCGCGCCGATCTGCGTTCGAACGGCCGAGATTAATCCATATGACCGCGCTCGCCGTGAATCCGGCCGATGACGCGCCTCATCTGCTCGTCGTCGATGACGACCGCCGAATTCGCGCGCTGTTGTCCCGTTTCCTGGTCGGGGAGGGCTATCGCGTCACCACCGCTGAAACCGCCCGAGAGGCGAGAGCAAAACTCGACGGCCTCAATTTCGATCTCTTGATCCTGGACGTAATGATGCCGGGCGAGAACGGTTTCGATCTCGCTCGCGCCATTCGTGCCAGTTCTGCGGTGCCAATCCTGATGCTGACCGCAAGGGACGAGAAGGAGAGCCGCATCGAGGGTCTCGAAATCGGTGCTGACGATTATCTGGCCAAACCGTTCGAGCCGCGCGAACTTTCGCTCCGCGTCGCCAGTATCCTACGTCGCGCGCGGCCGCCGAGCGCTCCGCCGGCGGAGTCGGTCCGCTTCGGCGAGTTCGTCTTTCACTTGGCGCGGGGAGAGTTGCGTCGCGGCGAAGAAACGATCCGGCTCACCGACCGTGAGCGCGATATGCTGCGAGTGCTTACGACCAACGCTGGCGAAACCGTGTCGCGACAGGCGCTTGCCGGCAGCGGCGACAACGTGAGTGAACGCACCGTTGACGTGCAGGTCAACCGTCTGCGCCGCAAGATTGAGCGCGACCCGGCCAATCCACTGATCGTGCAGACTGTGCGCGGCTCGGGTTACCGCTTGGTGGCGATGCCATGACCAGCTTCGACGATGGAGTCGGACGCCTGCGCAGCGCCGCTAGTCATCTGTTAACCGCCACCAACGCCGTCACCGCGGCCGGAACCATTACCGCGCCGATCGTCCGGCGCTGGGGCCGCTTCAATCTGTGGTTCAAGACGGTGCTGCCGAAGGGGCTGTATGCCCGCGCGTTGCTGATCATCATCATGCCGATGGTCGTGTTGCAGTCGCTGGTCGCTTTCATGTTCATCGAGCGGCAATGGAAGGTGGTCAACTATTATTTGTCATCGGCGCTGACTCGCGAAATCGCCACGTTGATCGATGTTTATAAAACCTACCCGCAAGGTGCAGATCGCGCGCCGCTCCGCCGCATCGCGCAGGATCGTCTAGGGCTGGCCGTCGATTTCCTCCCCGAGGCCAAGTTGCCGCCGCCCGGGCCCAAGCCGTTCTTTTCGCAACTTGATGCGACGTTATCGGACGAGATCCGTCGGCAAATCGGCCTGCCGTTCTGGATCGACACGCTGGGCCGTTCGTCGATCGTCGAAATCCGCATCAAGCTTCCCGATACCATCATGCGGGTCATCGCGCGACGGGCTGATGCTTACGATTCCAACGCGTGGATATTCCTGTTGTGGATGTTGGCGACCTCTGTTGTGGTCCTGGCCATCGCCATCCTGTTTCTGCGCAACCAGATCCGGCCGATCGTCCGGCTTGCCGATGCCGCCGAGGCCTTCGGCAAAGGCCGCGAAGTGACCAATTTCCGACCGCGCGGCGCGCGAGAAGTCAGGCGTGCTGCCGCTGCGTTTCTGGAAATGAAAACCCGCATCGAACGTGCGATCGAGCAGCGCACCACAATGCTGGCCGGCGTATCGCACGACCTCCGCACGATCCTGACGCGTTTTAAGCTCGAACTGGCATTGCTCGGCGACGGACCTGAGGTGGAGGCGATCAAGAAGGACATCGACGAGATGGCCGGTATGCTCGAGGCCTATCTCGCTTTCGCGCGCGGCGACATGGGCGAGCAGCCGGCGCCGACCGACATGGCTGTTATGCTCGAAGAGCTTCGAAGCGACAGCGAGCGGCACGGTCACCGGGCGACGGTCGCGTTCCACGGCCAGCCGGAGGTGACCGTGCGGCCGGCTGCGTTCAAGCGCTGCCTGGCGAATTTAGTTTCGAATGCCGGCCGCTTTGCTCCGACGGTGGCGATCAACGGACACCGCGATCATCGCTGGCTTACCGTCATGGTGGATGATGATGGGCCCGGCATTCCACCGGCGATGCGCGAGGACGTCTTCAAGCCATTCCTTCGGCTCGACGACGCGCGCAACCAGGACGAAGGCGGCACCGGACTCGGGCTTGCGATAGCCCGCGATATCGCGCGCTCGCATGGTGGTGACATCACGCTCGGCGCCTCGCCGCTCGGCGGATTGCGGGCGAGCGTCCGCATACCAGTCTGAGCTACTTCCGCTGCAGTTTACTTCCGCTGCAAGTCCGCCGCGGCGCGGGCGAGGATCTCAACCAAATGCGCTTCCGCTTCGGCGTCGCCTTCGAGACGCTTGCCGATGGTCTCGCGCAGATGATCGAGCGCGGCTTCGGTCAAGGGCGGCAGCGAGGTTCGATTGTCTCGTTCGCCGCGTGCCGTCTGCCGCCAGCGGTTCACGCGCTCGCCGAGTGCGCTTAGGCGCGCCAGCACGACGTCGACCAGTTCGCGATTGGCCTTGAGATAAGCACGGCCTTCCTCGGTAATGGTGTAGAGCTTCTTTGACCCTTCGGTCGAGGCGGTGACATAGCCCGCTTCCTCCAGATAAGTCAGCGTCGGATAGACGATGCCGGGGCTCGGCGAATACCAGTCACCGGTCTTCTCCTCGACCAGCTTGATGATTTCGTAGCCGTGGCGCGGCTCTTCGGCGATTAGGGCGAGCGCGATCAGGCGAAGGTCGCCCTGCGCCAGCATGCGACCGGCGCGCATATCGTCAGGGTCCATGCCGCCGCGGCCGCCCAAGCCGTGACGCCCGAACCCGTGGCCGAACCGACCGCGACGATGACGGCCTGCACCCCACGTCTCCCTGTAACCCTCACAATGTCCACGCATTTTATTCTCCTGCGTTAAAAGATATATCTTTAGATAGTTCATTGTGTGATGTAACGCAAGATATATCTTTCGACTGTCGAGGAGGTGTTGATTGCGTCCGTGGTGGGCGAACCCCATCATGGAGTGAGCCCTGCGGAAACGAGCCGGCTGTCAGAAATGTTCGCCACCTTCTTCCACGAATTGAAGCAAGCCGGCGTGCCGGTGACGTTGCGCGAATATCTCACCCTGATGGAGGCGATGGAAAAAGACCTCGCCGGGCGACGCATCGAGGAGTTCTACTATCTTTCACGCTCGGCGTTGGTGAAGGACGAGCGCAACCTCGATCGGTTTGACCGCGTGTTCGGCCACGTCTTCAAGGGCCTCGATTTTATCGAGGACGCGCTCACTGCCGAAATTCCGCTCGAATGGCTCAAGAAGCTGACCGAAAAACATCTCACCGATGAAGAAAAGAAAATGATCGAGGCACTCGGCGGCCTCGACAAGCTTCTCGAAACGTTGCGCCAGCGGCTGGCGGAACAGAAGGAGCGGCACCAGGGCGGCAAGAAGTGGATCGGCACCGCCGGCACGTCTCCATTCGGCGCCTACGGCTACAATCCCGAAGGCGTGCGTATCGGCCAGGACGGCAACCGCAATTTCCGCGCCGTCAAGGTATGGGACAAGCGCGAATTCAAGGATCTCGCCGGCGATGTCGAACTCGGTACCCGCAACATCAAGGTTGCGCTACGGCGCCTGCGCAAATTCGCACGCACTGGCGCCCCCGACGAACTCGATCTCGATGGCACGATCAAAGGCACCGCGCATAAAGGCTATCTCGACATCCTTATGCGCCCGGAACGGCATAACACTATCAAGGTGCTGCTGTTCTTCGATATCGGCGGCTCGATGGATTGGCATATCAAGGCGACCGAAGAATTGTTCTCGGCCGCCAAGTCGGAATTCAAGCACATGGTGCATCTTTATTTCCACAACTGCCTCTACGAGCGAGTGTGGAAGGAGAACGCACGCAGGTGGAGCGAAACAACGCCGACCTGGGACGTGCTGCACACCTATCCGCACGACTACAAAGTGATCTTTGTCGGCGACGCATCGATGTCGCCCTATGAAATCGTCGCACCGGGCGGCTCGGTCGAGCACTTCAACGAAGAGACCGGCCAAGTATGGATGCAGCGCGTCGCGGCGACCTATCCGTCCTGCGTCTGGCTCAACCCAGTGCCCGAGCGCGAATGGGAGTTGACCCCCTCGATCAAGATGATGCGTCAGATCGTTGGCGGGCGGATGTATCCGCTGACGCTTGAGGGCCTCGACGGCGCGATGCGGGAGCTGGGGCGGTAGTTCATTGCTTACAGGAGTTGCTCATGGCGGCGGAAACGACAGCAACGGCGCCCGCGCCCGGCATCGTCATCGTGCGCGAGACGCGGGGCGGGACTTTCCAGCAGGAAATCATCTCCGGCGCGCATCACCTCCTGGCGGACGAGCCGGTCGACGTGGGCGGGCTCGACAGCGGTCCCGGTCCATACGATCTCCTGCTGGCCGCGCTGGGTGCCTGCACCGCGATGACGCTGCGCCTCTATGCCGATCGGAAGAAATTGCCGCTAAAACGCGTTGAAGTGCGGTTGCGGCACGATCGCATCTACGCAGCCGATTGCGCCGAATGCGACACCAAGGAAGGGCTGCTCGATCACATCGAGCGGGTCATAACGCTGGAGGGAGATCTCAGCGCCGCGCAGCGCGCGCGCCTGATGGACATCGCAGACAAATGTCCGGTGCATCGCACGCTGCAATCGGAAGTCGACATTCGCACCGTGGAGTGGCCGCCGGGCTCGATTTAGCCCGCCGCTTTTTGCACGCGGCTCCTTGCCGCGGCGATGACTTCCGGAATTGCCGCATCGTTGCCCGGCGCCATGACGTGCACGCCGGCGATGCCCGGAATGGTGGCAAGCTCCTCGATCAGCTCGATGCAGATGCGGATACCTTCGCGGGTTGGGTCCACCGCCTTCCTCGGACGCTCTAGGGCTTTGACGCCGCAATGCGGAAGTTGGGGTGATCAGCCCTAAGAAGCAGATCAGCTTCCCGGAATTTGGAGCCGATCAATCACGCTATCGGCAACAAACCTAACAAAATTCTGGCGGTCCACGCGAAAGTGGCCGCCCATATTGCTCGCGAAGTCGCGCCATTCAGGATTGCTTAGATCTAAATTTTTATCCAATGCATATTGCCACCATTTAAACGCCCATGTCCGCACGTTTCCCTCATCCCATTTCGAGAATTGAAATGCGCCGATGGCCTCCTCCATCGAAAGCAGTCCTGATTTCGCTTTTTGAAATAGCTGTGGCTCAATCACTTTGAGAATACACAGGCCGGCAAGAATCGGCGGAGGACGGAAATATGTGTGCGTTTTGCTCGTCGTAAACGCAATCGCAAGCGACATGTAGATCGTTATTTTTTCCACCTCTCGCAAAGAAAGGCCGCACGCCCGGACAGCGGCATCAACAAAGTCCAGTGCGTTCTTATCCAGTGGAAGATGTTGATTTAGGTAGTTAATGAATCTGCGCGAAAGCCGCTCGTGATCGTATTTTCCATCTCCCGGCAAATGAATGATCAAATTGTAGAACTTCTGCAAATACGTTCGTGCGTCTATGTCGGTCCCGTAGGTCAATCGCACGAATGCTTCCAACTGAAGAAGATGAGTAAC
>JASHSY010000343.1 GCA_030040825.1 Xanthobacteraceae bacterium | reverse complement strand
CTCCATGACTCTTGAATAGTCGGGGCCAAGTTGCTGCGCCAACCCGTCGGCCTTGGCGCTCAGCGTTTTGATCGCGTTGGTATCTTTCTTCTGATCCGCCTGGTCAAGCTGCGCCAGCACCTTGCCCATATCGCAATAGGCGCGCAGCTTGGCCTTGTCGCCGTTGATCGTTTGAACAAGCTTTTGCACATCCGCTGTCGTCGGCTTGGGCGGTTGCTGGCCGGCCGGGCCGTTTTGTTGCGCATGGGCGACAAAGGGAATGATGGTGAACAGCAAAGCTGCCATTGCGAACTTAAGCTTCATCGGAGGTCTCCGGGGGACGGTTAGACCGCGATTGCCGCCGATCAGCACGCGAGAGTCAATTGCGCTGCGAGCTCCGAATCAGGCTTTGCAGCATTAAATTTCTGCAAGGGATGCGTTTAAAACACCCGGCCGTTCTTCCAAATAATCTGCAGAATGCCCGATAATTTGCACGACATTGTCTAGTGCGAAAATTGTCGCATCACTATTTTGCCACGATTGAAGTTCGCGCGCATTGACACCGTAAAACGTTATAGACATTTTTAACGGCCTATGATTTAAGCACGCCGATCGGGCGCATCGCCCGGACACATCCCCAAAAAACTCCAGCAACGATCGAGAAAGGCCCTGCTGCCAATGTCGACACTTGCAATGACTGTAACTGAGTATCTGCAAGACAAACTGGCCCCACACTGGCCGCTCTTCGTACGCGTCACTTTCGGAGCGTTCATCGGCAGTCTCGTTCTTCTGCTGATCTTGACCTATGCCAACGTGCCGATCGTTAGCGGCGTCTGATCAATAGCGAGCCCGACGACGCACGGGGCATAGCGGGCATCGCAACTTTCCATTCACGATACAAATCCGCTCGCGCATTTTCGCCACAATCTGACCACGCTCGGGCTTGATACCTTAGCGGTCGGGATCGGGGACGATGCGGGGTCGGGCAATTAGCGCGGCAGTGAGACGGTTTGCGCCGATCAGCGCCGCGGTGGTTCTTTGCGCATTGTTGGCCAATTGCTCGAGCGGCGTTGATTCGCGCTATGGCGTCTCGCCGAGCGCGCGCGTGGTCGCCGATGGCGAGCCGGTGCCAAAGGGCGGCGGCGTCTATCGCGTCGGCCAACCTTATACGGTCGCCGGCGTCACCTATTACCCGGAAGACAATCCGCATTACCGCGCCGAGGGCCTTGCCTCTTGGTATGGCGAAGACTTCCACGGCCGGCAGACCGCCAACGGTGAAATTTTCGATCTTAACGGCATCTCGGCGGCGCATCCGACCTTACCGCTGCCAAGCTATGTGCGCGTGACCAATCTCTCCAACGGCCGCTCGCTGATCGTGCGCGTCAACGATCGTGGACCATATCACAGCAACCGGATCATCGACCTGTCGGCGAAGGCGGCGCGACTGCTTGGCTTCCGCAACGCCGGTACCGCCTGGGTCCGCGTCGAATATATCGGCCGCGCGCCGATGGAGGGCTCCGATGACCGCGTTTTGGCGGCAACCTTGCGGCAGGATGAGCCGGCACCTGCGCCCGGCAGCGTAAGGCTAGCCGCAGCGCCCATCGTTCCGGCCGCCTACACCATCAATTCCGACCCGGCACGCTTTGCGAGCGCCACCGCCGATGATGCTGGTCCGTTACGAGCCGCGCCGACGATGGCGTATGCCTCGCAACCGGCCGCCAACGACGATACCCGACAGATCCTCAACGGCCGCGGCCTTTACTGAGCCGATTTACGCCCCGTGGCGTCGCGGCGACTGGCCGCGCCTACTTGCGCCTGCCAACTTCGCATGTGATTGCATCGTCGGTTGCTCCGCGAGGGAGGCGGCGTTGCTTTTATGCCTTGGCGCCTAGGGTTCTTGAACTGGCTTGTCTGCGCGGCTTTGGCAGCTTCGCTTGCCTGCGCGTTCGCCAGTGCGCGCGCCGCCACCAATATGGCGACCAAGAAAGACGAGGGCTACCAGACCAGCGTCCCCAACGCCGTGCTGCTCGATCCCGAAAGCGACAGCCTCTTGTACGACAAAGGCGGCGATCAGCTGGTCGCACCGGCAAGCCTCGCCAAGCTGATGACGCTCGAATACGTGTTCAACCAAATCAAGCAGGGCCGGGTCAAACTCGACGACGAATTCACCATCAGCGAGAACGCTTGGCGCAAGGGCGGCGCGCCGTCGCATGGCTCGACGATGTTCGCCGCCATTCACAGCCACATCCGGCTCGACGATCTCATCCACGGCATCATCGTCGATTCCGCCAACGATGCCTGCATCGCCGTCGCCGAGGGCCTCGCCGGCAACGAAGCCACGTTCGGCGCCTTGCTGACCAAGCGTGCGCGCGAGATCGGGCTGGAAAAATCCACCTTCACCAACGCCACCGGTTATTCCGATCCCGACCTGCGCGTCACACCGCGCGAAATGGCGCAGCTGGCGCGCCACATCATGCGGACTTACCCCGGCTTCTATCCGTATTTCGCCGAGCGCGAATTCGCCTGGAACAATATCCGCCAGCAGAACCGCAATCCGCTGTTGGCCATGGGCATCGGCGCCGACGGGCTCAAGACCGGCGAGACCAGCGAGGCCGGCTTCAACCTCGTCGGCTCGGCGGTGCAGGACAATCTGCGCCTGATCGTCGTGATCATGGGCGCCAAATCCGAGAAGGAGCGTGCCGAGGAAGCGCGCAAGATGCTCGACTGGGGATTTCATAATTTTGAATCGCGCGTGCTGTTTGCCGAGGGGCAAACGGTCGGCGAAGCAAAAGTATTCGGCGGCGCGATGAGCTACGTACCGCTGCTCGGCCCCGGCATCGTCCGGGTGATGGTGCCGAAGAGCGGCGGCGAGCGGCTGCTGGCGCGCGTTATTTATTCCGGTCCGGTGCCGGCGCCGGTCGTGAAGGGCCAGAGCATCGGTAAGCTCAAGGTTTGGCGCGGCGAGAATCTTGCGCTCGAAGTGCCACTGAGCGCTGCCGAGGATGTCGGGCCCGGCAGCATGACTCACCGGGCCATGGATGCGGCAACTGAACTGATGATCGGCCTGTTACGGGCCGGCGTGAACAAGCTATGATGGCGTCGAGGCGGGGTGCGTCGGGGCCTAACCGCGCCTATATTCCTTGCACAAGTTGTTTTCTGTGTCTTGCGAAGATAGCAGCGTAAGATGCTGATCAATCATCATTTATCTGCGTAAATGGACGACGACGAGCCGGGATCTGGATGCGCGGCAAGTTCATCACTTTCGCGGGCGGTGAGGGCACCGGCAAATCGACCCAGGCCGCCGCCTTGGCACGGCATCTGCAATGGACCGGGATTTCCGTCCAAGTCACGCGCG
>JASHSY010000342.1 GCA_030040825.1 Xanthobacteraceae bacterium | reverse complement strand
CGTCGCCGATGGTGGCGTATTTGCGCTTGGAGCCGCCCAGCACCTTGATGCACATGACGCGGCGCGCGCCGGAATTGTCCGCCACGTCGAGATTGGTTTGCATCTGAATCATGGGCTACCCCACTTACGTCCATTCCGATGGCGCTTATGGCGCCGACACTTTTGCTTTTTCGCCACGCACCACCGCCCAGCGCTTGAGCTTCGATATCGGCCGGTGCTCTTCAATCCAAACCGTGTCGCCGACCTTGAATTCGTTCTTCTCGTCGTGTGCGTAGTATTTCTTCGAGCGCCGGATCACCTTCCCGAACACCGGATGAGCGAAGCGGCGCTCGACGCGCACCACCAGCGTCTTGTTCTGTTTGTCGCTCACCACGACGCCTTGCAGACTGCGCTTGGGCATCTTTAGTCCTCTTACCTCTTCGACTTGGACGCGGCTTTGGACTTCGATTTAGTCTTGGCCGCGGCCTTCGGCGCACGCTTGGGCGCCCTTTTCGTTTCCGGCTTCGGCGCGCGCGCTGGCTCGCCTGCCGACGCGCCATGAGACACGCCTTTTAGGCCGCCCTTTAGCTGCGCGATGGTCTTTAGCCGCGCGATATCGCGCCGCACCTCGCGCACACGCGAGGTATTCTCCAACTGGCCGGTGGCGCGCTGGAAGCGCAGATTGAACTGCTCCTTCTTCAGCTTGAGCACCTCGTCATTGATCTGATCGAGGGTCATCGCCCTGATATCGTCGATCTTGAGCACGCGCCTACTCGCTGATGCGTTCGATGAAACGGGTTTTGACTGGCAGCTTGGCGGCGGCAAGCGCCAAGGATTCCTTGGCGACCTCGACGCTGACGCCGTCGACCTCAAAGATAATGCGACCGGGCTTGACCCGGCATACCCACAATTCCGGCGTGCCTTTGCCCGAGCCCATGCGCACTTCGAGCGGCTTCTTCGACACCGGCACGTCGGGATAGACCCGGATCCAGACCCGGCCCGAGCGCTTCATATGCCGGGTCAAGGCGCGGCGGGCGGCCTCGATCTGCCGCGCCGTGATCCGCTCAGGTTCCAGCGCCTTCAAACCGTACTGGCCAAAGGCAAGATTGACCGCGCTCGACGCGACGCCGTGGATACGGCCTTTGTGCGCTTTGCGGAATTTCGTTCGCATCGGTTGCAGCATGGCGTGCGCCTTTTGTCAGATTTTTCTTTCGCTCAAGCCGCATCGCGACGGGGCCGGCCGGCCTCGCCTTCGGCCATTTTCTTATCCTGCGCCATCGGGTCGTGCTCCATAATCTCGCCCTTGAAAATCCAGACCTTGACGCCGCATGTGCCGTAAGTGGTGAATGCTGTCGCAACGCCGTAATCGACGTCGGCGCGCAGAGTATGCAGCGGCACCCGCCCTTCGCGGTACCACTCCATGCGTGCGATCTCAGCGCCGCCGAGCCGGCCTGAGCAGTTGATTCGGATACCGCCAGCGCCGAGTCGAATCGCCGACTGCACCGCACGCTTCATCGCGCGGCGGAACGCAACCCGACGCTCGAGTTGCTGCGCGATCGACTCAGCGACCAATTGCGCGTCGAGCTCCGGCTTGCGGATCTCGACGATATTGATAACCACGTCACTATCGGTCAGCTCGGCAACCTTGCGACGGAGCTTCTCGATATCGGCGCCCTTCTTGCCGATGACCACGCCCGGGCGTGCCGAATGGATGGTCACGCGGCACTTCTTGTGCGGTCGTTCGATCACGATCTTCGATACCGCGGCTTGCTTGAGCTCCTTCATCAGCGATTCGCGGATCTTCATGTCCTCATGCAGAAGCGAGCCGTAGCTTGCCTTGCCGGCATACCAGCGCGAATCCCAGGTGCGATTGATACCGAGACGAAGCCCGATCGGATTGACTTTCTGACCCATCGTTTGCTCCCGCCCGTCCTTAATTCGCCGCCGCAGCCTCGACCTCACGCACCACAATGGTGAGGTTCGAGAATGGCTTGAAGATCGAGCCAGCGCGCCCACGAGCGCGTGGTGTAAAACGCTTGAGCACCATCGCCTTGCCGACATGGGCCTCGACCACGACCAAATCGTCGACGTCGAGATCGTGATTGTTTTCGGCGTTGGCGATCGCCGATTCCAGGCACTTGCGCACGTCGCGTGCGATCCGCTTGCGCGAGAATTCCAGATCGGCAAGCGCGGCCGCAACCTTCTTGCCGCGAATGAGCTGCGCCAGAAGGTTAAGCTTCTGGGGGCTCACCCGCAGCATGCGAGCGACGGCCTTCGCTTCGTTATCGGATAGCGCGCGTTCGCGCTTTTTCTTGCTCATCGAAACTCTCTTAGCCTTGGCCACCCGCCGCCGGTGCGGCAGCTGGCGTAGCAGGGGCAGCACCCGGCGCAGCCGCAGCACCCGGCGCGCCGCCCGTACGCTGAGCTTTCCGGTCCGACGAATGCCCGTAGAACGAACGTGTTGGCGCAAACTCGCCGAATTTGTGTCCGACCATTTCTTCGGTGACGACGACCGGGACGTGCTTCTGGCCGTTGTAGACGCCGAAGGTCAAACCAACGAATTGCGGCAGGATGGTCGAGCGGCGCGACCAGATGCGGATCATCTCGTGGCGCCCGGACGAACGCGCGGCATCTGCTTTTTTCAGCAGATAACCGTCGACAAACGGACCCTTCCAGACCGAACGCGTCATGCTTGCTCCTGACGATCCTATTTGCTCTTTTTCCGCGCGTGGCGGCTGATCATGATGAACTTGGTGGTGCTTTTGTTCTTGCGGGTCTTGGCACCCTTGGTTGGCTTGCCCCACGGCGTGACCGGATGCCGACCGCCGCGGGTGCGTCCGCCGAGCGGGTGATCGACAGGATTCATGGTCTCGCCGCGCACGTGGCCACGCCATCCCATCCAGCGATAGCGCCCGGCCTTGCCGATCGAGACATTCATATTGTCGGGGTTTGAAACCGCGCCGATGGTTGCAATGCAGCGACCGTGAACAAGTCGCTGTTCGCCGGAATTGAGCCGCAGCACAACGTACGCACCGTCGCGGCCAACGATCTGCGCATAACTGCCGGCCGAACGCGCGATCTGGCCGCCCTTGCCGATCTTTAGCTCGATATTGTGCACGATCGTCCCGACCGGAATATTGGCCAGCGGCATCGCATTGCCCGGCTTAACGTCGACATACTCGCCGGAAACGACGGTATCGCCGGCCGCAAGCCGCTGCGGCGCAAGGATGTAGGCGAGTTCTCCGTCCTCGTATTTGACCAGCGCGATGAAGCCGGTCCGATTTGGATCGTATTCGATTCGCTCGACCTTAGCCGGCGCATCGAATTTCCGGCGTTTGAAGTCGATCTGGCGATAAGCCTTCTTATGGCCACCGCCGCGGTAACGGCTGGTAATCGAGCCGGAATTGTTGCGGCCACCGCTCGACTTCTTGCCCTCGGTCAGCGCTTTAACCGGAGCACCGGCATGCAAACCGGAGCGGTCGACCAAAACCAGCTGGCGCTGGCCGGGCGTGACGGGATTGAATGTCTTCAGCGCCATCGTCCGCTCCTTACAGCCCGGTGGTTACGTCGATCCGCTGACCCTCTTCGAGGGTCACGATCGCGCGCTTTGTGTCGGACTGCTGCCCGAGCCGGCCCTTGAACGCTTTCCACTTGCCGCGCCGGCGCAGCGTATTCACGCTTTTCACCTTGACGTCGAACAGCTTCTCGACCGCTTCCTTGATCTGCGGCTTGGTCGCGGTGAGCGCCACCTTAAAGATGACCTTGCTCTGCTCCGACGCATTGGTCGCCTTCTCGGTGATGACCGGCGCGATGATGACGTCGTAATGCCGGGGATCGCTAGTCGTCATTTGAAGCGCGCCTCCAATGCATCGACCGCGGCGCGGGTCAAAACCAGCTTCTGCCGCCGCAGGATGTCGTAGACATTAATGCCGACGACCGGCAGCACATCGATATTCGGGATATTGCGAGCGGCGGTGCGCAGATTGCCGGCCGGTTCGGCACCATCGACGATCAAGGCGTTGGATAAGCCGAGCTTGGCGAAATTCTCGCGCAACGCCTTAGTCTTTGCCTCCTTCAACTCGAAAGCCTCAACAACCACAATGCCGTCGTCCTTCGCCTTGGCGGACAGCGCGTGCTTGAGCGCAAGCGCACGCACCTTTTTTGGCAGGCCGATCTCGTGGCTGCGCGGCTGCGGACCAAACGACCGACCGCCGCCGCGGAACAGGTTGACGCGCGCGGAGCCGTGCCGAGCCGAGCCGGTACCCTTCTGCCGGTACATCTTCTTGCCGGTGCGGTGAATGTCGGCGCGGTTTTTGACCGCGTGCGTACCGGCCTGCCGTTTAGCCAGCTGCCAAATCACGCAGCGATGAATGAGATCAGCGCGCGGTTCGAGGCCAAAGATCGCGTCGGACACCGTGACCGAGCCGGATTTCTTGCCGTCGAGCGAGGTGATTTTTAGTTCCATCAGGCACCGCCTTTCTCGGCGGGAGCCGTTTCTTCGTTTTTATCTTTCGACGCAGCCGCAACATCGGCAGCTGCGTCGGAAAGCCTAAATTTGCCTGGCTTCGGTACGCCTGCGGGCAGCTTCTTCTTCACCGCGTCGCGCACGGTGATCCAGCCGCCTTTGACGCCCGGCACCGCACCTTCGACCAGGATCAGCCCGCGCTCGACGTCGGTCTGCACCACTTTGAGATTGAGGGTGGTGACACGATCCACGCCAAGATGACCCGACATCTTCTTGCCCTTGAAGGTCTTACCGGGATCTTGGCGACCGCCGGTACCGCCGATCGAGCGATGCGAGATCGATACGCCATGCGAGGCGCGAAGGCCGGCGAAATTCCAGCGCTTCATGCCACCGGCCCAGCCCTTGCCGGTCGAGGTTCCGGTGACATCAACGTATTGGCCGACCATAAAGTGATCGGCGGTGATCTCGGCGCCTACTGGAATGAGCGCGTCATCGTCGACGCGGAATTCCGCAAGCTTGCGTTTGGGCTCGACCTTGGCGACGGCAAAATTGCCACGCTCAGCCTTGGTCGAGCGCTGCACCTTGCGAACGCCGGCGCCGAGCTGGAGCGCCACATAACCGTTCTTTTCCTTGGTGCGATGACCAACAACCTGGCAATTGCCGAGCCGCAGCACCGTCACCGGCACATGCTCGCCAGCCTCGGTGAAAAGCCGCGTCATGCCAATTTTCTGCGCGAGCACCCCGGAACGCATTTTCAATCCCTTACAGCTTGATCTCGACGTCAACGCCGGCGGCAAGATCGAGCTTCATCAGCGCGTCCACCGTTTGCGGAGTTGGATCGACGATATCGAGCAGTCGCTTATGCGTGCGCATCTCGAACTGCTCGCGGCTTTTCTTGTCGACATGGGGCGAACGGTTGACGGTGAACTTCTCAATTCGTGTCGGCAGCGGAATTGGCCCACGCACCTGTGCACCGGTACGCTTGGCGGTGTTGACGATCTCGCGCGTCGACGCATCGAGGATGCGGTGATCGAACGCCTTGAGCCGGATGCGGATATTCTGGCCGTTCATTGCCTATTGCTCCAACACAAGGGCCGCGGCGATGCCGCGGCCCTTGCAAAGTCATTACTCCACGATGCTGGCCACCACGCCGGCGCCAACGGTGCGGCCGCCCTCGCGGATGGCGAAGCGCAGCTTCTCCTCCATGGCAATCGGCACGATCAGCGTCACTTCCATAGCGATATTGTCGCCGGGCATCACCATCTCGGTGCCAGCCGGCAGAGTCACCACCCCAGTCACGTCGGTGGTGCGGAAATAGAATTGCGGCCGATAATTGGTAAAGAACGGCGTGTGACGTCCACCCTCCTCTTTGGTGAGGATGTAGGCTTCGGCCTTGAACTTGGTGTGCGGCTTTACCGAACCCGGCTTGCAAAGGACTTGGCCGCGTTCCACTTCTTCGCGTTTTGTCCCGCGCAGCAGGCAACCGACGTTGTCGCCTGCCTCGCCTTGGTCGAGGAGCTTGCGGAACATCTCGACGCCGGTGACGACGGTCTTCTGCGTCGGCTTGATGCCGACGATCTCGACTTCCTCGCCGACCTTGATAATGCCGCGCTCGATGCGGCCGGTGCAGACCGTACCGCGACCCGAGATCGAGAACACGTCCTCGACCGGCATCAGGAACGGTTGATCCTTCGGGCGGTCGGGCTGCGGAATAGTTTCGTCCACGGCCTTCATCAGCGCCATGATCGCTTCCTTGCCGAGCTTCTCGTCCTTGCCTTCGAGAGCCATCAGCGCCGAGCCCTTGATCACCGGAATCTTGTCGCCCGGGAAATTGTACTTGGACAGCAGTTCGCGCACTTCGAGTTCGACAAGCTCAAGCAACTCTGGATCGTCCACCATGTCCACTTTGTTGAGGAAGACGACGAGCGCCGGCACACCGACCTGGCGAGCGAGCAGGATGTGCTCGCGCGTTTGCGGCATCGGGCCGTCGGCCGCGCTCACTACCAGGATCGCGCCGTCCATCTGCGCCGCGCCGGTGATCATGTTCTTCACGTAATCCGCGTGGCCGGGACAATCGACGTGCGCGTAGTGACGCTTGTCGGTCTCGTACTCAACGTGCGCGGTGGCAATGGTAATGCCGCGCGCTTTTTCCTCGGGTGCCTTGTCGATCTGATCATAGGCGGTGAATTGCGCTTGACCTTTTTCGGCCAAAACCTTGGTGATCGCCGCCGTCAACGTCGTCTTGCCGTGATCGACGTGGCCGATCGTGCCGATGTTGCAATGCGGCTTGTTACGATTGAATTTTTCCTTGGCCATGGGACTCTCCGTTCCGGCTCTTCAGTACCTTCGTTAAAGCGTTATCAGGCGAACTTGGCCTGCACTTCGTCGGCGATGCCCTTCGGCACCTCGGCGTAGTGGTCGAATTGCATGGTGAATGTGGCGCGCCCCTGACTCATGGAGCGCAAGTTGTTGACGTAGGAAAACATGTTGGCGAGTGGCACCATCGCGGTAATGACGTTGGCATTGCCGCGCATGTCCTGGCCCTGAATCTGGCCGCGCCGCGAATTTAGATCGCCGATAACCGATCCGGTGTAGTCCTCCGGCGTCACCACCTCGACCTTCATCACCGGTTCGAGCAGCACCGGGCCGCCCTTTTGCAACGCTTCGCGCAACGCAGTACGGGCGCAAATTTCGAATGCCATCGCCGATGAATCAACGTCGTGGTAGGCACCGTCGACCAATGAGACTTTCAGATCGACCACCGGAAAGCCGGCGAGCACACCGGAGCCCATCACCCCTTCAAGGCCCTTCTCGACGGCAGGGATGAACTCCTTCGGCACCGCCCCGCCGACGATTTCGTCCTCAAACTCAAAACCGGTGCCGGGGGTAGCCGGCTCCGCCGTAATTTTGACGCGGGCATACTGGCCGTGACCGCCGGTCTGCTTTTTGTGGGTATAATCCACTGTCGCCGGGCGGGTGATCTTCTCGCGATAGGCAACCTGCGGCGCGCCAATATTGGCGTCGACCTTGTATGTGCGCTTGAGGATGTCGACCTTGATGTCGAGGTGAAGTTCGCCCATCCCTTTAATGATGGTCTGACCCGATTCCTGATCCGTCGTGACGCGGAATGACGGATCCTCGGCCACGAGCTTCGCTAGCGCGACGCCGAGCTTTTCCTGATCGGCTTTCGATTTCGGCTCAATCGCGATTTCGATGACCGGATCGGGGAATTCCATCTTTTCCAGAATCACCGGCTTCTGCGGATCGCAGAGCGTGTCGCCGGTGCGCACATCCTTGAGGCCGGCCAGGGCGACAATGTCGCCGGCGAAAGCTTCCTTGATGTCCTCGCGATTGTTGGCATGCATCAGCAGCATGCGGCCGACGCGTTCCTTGCGCTCTTTGGTCGAGTTCATCACGCCAGTGCCGCTTTCCAGTTTGCCGGAATAGATGCGACAGAAGGTGATGGTTCCGACGAACGGGTCGTCCATGATCTTGAACGCAAGCAACGACATCGGTTCGGTGTCCGATGCCTTGCGCTCGATTTCGTTGCCTTTCAGATCGACACCCTTTACCGCCGGTACGTCGGCCGGGGACGGCAGATAATCGACTACGGCGTCGAGCAGCGGTTGTACGCCCTTGTTCTTGAACGCCGATCCGCACAATACGGGGAAGAAGGTACTGGCAATGGTGGCTTTGCGGATCAGCCGCTTGAGCGTCGCAACATCCGGCTCTTTGCCTTCGAGATACGCGGTCATCGCCTCGTCATCGAGTTCGACCGCGGCTTCAACCAGCTTCTCGCGATATTCTTTGGCTTGATCCTTCAGTTCGGCCGGAATTTCGATGTCGTGATACTTCGCACCCAGCGTTTCATCGTCCCACACCACGCCGACCATCCGGACCAGGTCGATGACGCCTTTGAACCCGCTTTCGGCCCCGATCGGTAGCTGAATAGCAACCGGTTTGGCGCCCAAGCGATCGACGATGTCTCGCAGGCACTGAAAATAGTCCGCGCCGACTTTGTCCATCTTGTTGGCGAACACGATGCGGGGAACGTTGTAGCGGTCGCCTTGCCGCCATACCGTCTCGGTTTGCGGTTCCACTCCCTGGTTGGAATCGAGTACGCAAACTGCGCCGTCGAGCACGCGCAGGCTGCGCTCCACCTCAATGGTGAAGTCGACGTGGCCGGGCGTGTCGATGATGTTGAGCCGCTTGCCATTCCAGAATGCGGTGGTCGCGGCCGACGTAATGGTGATGCCCCGCTCCTGCTCTTGCTCCATGAAGTCCATGGTCGCGGCGCCATCGTGCACCTCGCCCATTTTGTGGCTTTTGCCGGTGTAATAGAGGATCCGCTCCGTTGTCGTAGTTTTGCCGGCATCGATGTGAGCCATGATGCCGAAGTTGCGGTATTCGTCGATGGGATGGGCGCGGGGCATGGGGGGCAATCCTTCGCTGTCGCCGGGTTCACCAGCGATAATGCGAGAAGGCACGGTTAGCTTCCGCCATCCGGTGCGTGTCTTCGCGCTTCTTTACGGCGTTCCCCCTGTTATTCGACGCATCCAGCAGCTCCGCCGAGAGCCGCTCGGTCATGGTCTTTTCGTTACGCTCACGCGCAGCCGAGATAATCCAGCGGATACCCAACGCCTGGCGGCGTGACGTGCGCACTTCGACCGGCACCTGATAAGTGGCGCCACCCACACGCCGCGAACGGACTTCGATCGACGGCATCACGTTATCCAGCGCCTGCTCGAACACGGCGATTGGATTCTGCCGCGTCTTGCCTTCGATCTGATCCAGCGCGCCGTAAACAATGCCCTCGGCTACCGACTTTTTGCCGGCATGCATGACCGAGTTCATGAATTTCGTGACCACGACGTTCCCGAATTTCGGGTCCGGCAGGATCTCGCGCTTATCTGCCCTGTGGCGGCGGGACATTTGTATCTATTCCTCGTCTTCCGTTCTCTTTTGAAAACCCAAAAGGCCGGCTATTTCGGCCTCTTGGCTCCGTACTTCGATCTTCGTTGCTTGCGGTTTTTCACGCCCTGCGTATCGAGCACACCACGCAGAATGTGATAGCGGACGCCCGGCAGATCCTTCACGCGGCCGCCGCGGATCATCACCACCGAGTGCTCCTGGAGGTTATGACCTTCGCCCGGGATGTAGCCGATGACTTCAAAGCCGTTGGTCAACCGCACCTTGGCGACTTTGCGCAAAGCCGAGTTCGGCTTCTTGGGCGTCGTCGTATAAACGCGGGTGCAGACGCCGCGTTTCTGCGGGCTCTGCTGCAGCGCCGGCACCTTCTTCTTAGCGTGCTGCACCACCCGCGGCCTGCGAATGAGCTGATTAACCGTCGGCATCCGCCTTAACTCTCCATTCTTTGCGCGAACCATTCACGCAAACGAAAGCGCGCCATCCGCGTCCGGTGCGGAAGGGCGCCTTAATTCGCAGAGGACCGCGGTGCGTTTGCCCGCGGTCATGCGCTTTAGTCAGTCTGACTTTCCGTTAGTCAGAGGCAGCGTTTGAGCCTGCTTGTGTCGAGGCGTCGTGCCGAATCCCACGCTCGAAAAATCGAAGCCAAGTCAGCAACGATTCCAATAGCTTAGCTGGGGGCCCGGACAGGCCGTTCCGACGGGCGAAGCTCACCGCCTGCCGAAAAGTGCGCGGTATGTATCGGCGCTACCGTGCGAAGTCAAGCGGATATGGCCACGAAACCGCGATGGCGCAAGCACATCTGCAATGTGCCAAAGGCTTAAATCAGGCTGGCTCCATGCCTTTGGCACGGATGATCCGAACCACCTCGGGCGCGGCGAGAAACTTCACAAAAGCGCGCGCGGCCGCGTTGTCGGCAATGCCGGCGGGAAAGGCCGCCGTATAGGGGACGAAATTTCCCAGTGCTTCCGGCAGCGGCCCGATCAAGCGCGCGCCCTTTACCGGCTGATTCTCAATGATCTGCTGCATGCCGATTTCGGCTTCCCCGCTGGCAATCAGCTCACCTACCGGTCGGCCGATCGCAAGCACGGTTTTGTCCTTCATTTCGGTGGCAAGCCCCAGCCGTTCCAGCAACGCTCCGACATATTGTCCGCTCGGGCCGATGCTGTAGGAGATCGACTTAGCCCGCCGCAGCAGGTCAATAAACTCGTCAACCGTACCGATGTCAGGTTCCGGGGAGCCGGCGCGCACCATCAACCCGACCAGCGAGCGCACAACATCGGTCGGCGTGCCGGGTGCGATCTTTCCCGACTGTACCAGCGCCTCAATCGCTGAGCGCGGCAGCAACGCCATATCGAAAACCGCGCCAGCTTCGATCTCGGCCTGCATCTCGCGCGTGAGCGCAAAGCGGATCGTTACTTTATGCCCGCTCGCGCGTTCGAAAAGCGGAATGGCCCCAGTCATAAAGCGGCGCATAGCGCCACCGCTAAGCACAACGATCTCCCCGCTTGCATCCATAATGCTTCTTACGTTTCGCCGGGCGCGCGCAGAAGATAGGCGTCCATCATCCAGCCCTTTTCTTGTCGCGCGCGCGCGCGTTTTAGTTCGATCTCGCCGGCAACATCCGCAAGCCGCCCGGAAACAAGAATTTCGTCGGGGGTTCCGACATAGGCGCCCCAATAGATGTCGACATCGGCGTCGTCGATCTTTCTGAACGACTGTTCGCCGTCGAGCATGACGGCGACGGTTTCCGCGCCGATCGACCGCTCTTCCGCCAGCTTGCGTCCGGTGGTGATGCGAACAGATCCGCCGACGCGGTTGAGCGGGATGCGGTGCCGCGCTGCAAGCGCCTGTATGCTGCTGATGCCCGGAATGACCTCGTAGTCGAACGCGACGACACCTCTTGCCCGGATTTTTTCGATGATCCGCAACGTGCTGTCATAGAGCGTCGGATCGCCCCACGCCAAGAAGCCCACGCATTCGTCCTCGCCGACATTCTCGGCGAGCAATCGCTGGTAATCCCGCTCGATCCGCGCATGCCAGTCTTCGACATTACGCTTATAATTGGCAGGGTCTTTCGACCGTGGCGGTGTCTTGAATTCGACGAGACGATAATTTTCATCCTTGATGTAGCGATCGCAAATCTCAAGCCGCAACCGTCGCAAATCAGCCTTTTCCTCGCCCTTGTCCGGGATGACGAACACGTCCGCCCGGTTGAGCGCCTCGATTGCCTGGATGGTCAGGTAGTCGGCGTTGCCGGGGCCGATGCCGATAATCAAAACCTTGCGCATGCTATGCTTCCGTATCGTCGGCATGTGAGCCGTACTGAGCGGCGTCCAGCATAGCGGGCCCGCATGGAAGCTTGAAACATGGAAACGGCAGTCAGGCCTATCGCCTGCAACCGCTGCGGCGCCGAATTCAGTTGCGGGCGGTGCAATCCGGCGGGCTGCTGGTGTGCCGCCGAATCCTACCGCCTGCCGATGCCGCTGCCGACGCAGGC
>JASHSY010000341.1 GCA_030040825.1 Xanthobacteraceae bacterium | reverse complement strand
TTGGCGGCGGGTGGTTGTTGTTCGGGGCTGCCTCCATCGCCAGCGGCGAAGGCCGCGGCCATCGCCCCGGTCAGCGCAAGAAGCGCGGCAATTGCGATTGCCGGTCGATTTTCCCCGCGCATTTCGCCTCCGTAGCGACGTGGGCGCATCCCCTCAACGGGGGCGAAGCGGGTCGGGTTCCATCGCGAATGCCGGTGGTTGGCGCGGTTTTACGAGGAATAAACGACAGAAACGCGGATACCGCCGCTGATCCGCAGCGTATCGAGCGACACCGTATCGTTGTGGCGGCGAACGCGCAGGTCAACGCGGGACCCACCAAGCTGCAGATTGCGCAGCGTGACTTCATCGAGAAAGGTCGGCAGTAACGGGTTGCACAGACGAATTTCATTAGCGAACGGATCAAGCTCAAGGCCAAGTGAGGCCTCTAGCAGTGCAAACGGGGTCGCACTCGCCCAGGCCTGCGGCGCGCAGGCGACCGGATAAAGCGTCGGGCCGTGCCCGTGCTGCTTGCGGAAGCCGCAGAACAGTTCAGGCAGCCGCCGGTGCTCCATATAGGTGCCGGCGCCAAACAGGCCCCCGAACACCACCTCAACCTGTCGCTTCAGTCCATAGCGGGCGAAGCCGAGCGCGATCAGCGCATTGTCATGCGGCCATACCGAACCGTCGTGGTACGACATCGGGTTGTAGCGCGCTTCGCCTTGCGCGACCGTCCGAATGCCCCAACCGGAAAAGAATGCGGGACGCAGCAGCCCTTTTGCAACGAGTGCGGCGCGTTGTGGATCGGCGATGCCGCTGAATAAAACTTGCCCGGCATTCGACGTGCGGACCGCGCAGGGCTTCTTGTCGCCGTCGAGCGCGATTGCATAAGTCTCAAGCTCCGGACACCAGAAGGCTGATTCGAAGTGGGAGGCGAGTTCGGATGCCTGCGCGTCCAGCTTGCGAGCTGTCACCTCATGCCGAAGTCGGCGCGCGCAGCGTGCCGCCATCCGCTTGGCCGCGTAGACATAACCTTGCACCTCGGCCAGCGCGATTGGACCCTCGGCCAACCGGCCGTCGGCGTGGAAGATTGCGTCTTGCGAATCTTTCCAGCCCTGATTGGCTAGTCCTTGTTCACCCGCGCGTTGATATTCGACAAAGCCGTCGCCGTCGGCGTCGCCGGGGCCGTCGATCCAGTCCAGGGCGGCCTCGATTGAGGGCCATAGTTCGGCGATGGTTCGAATATCGCCGGTGCGTTCCAGATAAAGCCCGGCTAGCAAAACGAACAGCGGCGTCGAATCGACGCTGCCGTAATAGAGGCCGAACGGTACTTCGTGCAGGGCTGCCATTTCGCCGCCGCGCATCTCGTGCAGGATCTTTCCCGGCTCTGCGTCGGCCTGCGGGTCGGTCGTTTTGGCCTGGTAGGCGGCGAGCCGCCGCAGTACGCCGCGGGCGACATCCGGACTCCACCACAACATTTGTAGCGCGGTGATCAGGCCGTCGCGGCCGAATGTGGTCGAGAACCACGGGATGCCGGCGTAGGGGTAACGGCCCTCCGGCGTATCGGTCATCAGCATTTCCAGATCGGCGGCTGAGCGGCAAAGCATTTCGTTGAACAGGTCATTCGATGTTTCGACGCTGGTGTTATCGCGCGTCTCCCGCCGCATGGCGCGGCGCGATGCGATGAGCGCAGGTAAGAAAGACGCCGGCCGCGCTTCGGTCTCGTTGCAGCCGGCGGCAATGAAGATCGGCTTGGCTTCGCCCGGCCCCAGACGTAGGCGGTAGGATGCTTCGTTGGTCGCCAGTCGGTCGGGGGGCGGATCGAACGTCAGCGTCGTCCGCCGCAGCTTGCCGTCGAGGCCGTGATAATTCAGCAGCACTTGATCGGCGCCGCGTAACTGCGTGGTCGCGTTGCCGCGGCGCTGGCGATGCGTGCCGCGCACTTCGAACAGATCGGCAAAATCGTTGGCAAACAAGATCGACAATCGCAGCTCGATTGTCTGCGCCCCGTAATTGCGCACGCCGAGCCGTTGGTACGCCGTATCCTGCCATAGGAAAATCGTGCGCAGGATATGCACGGTATCCTTTGGCAGGACAATTTGCTGATCGGCGAAGATGTCCGGGTTGGTTAGGTCGACGACGAGTGCTGCATTGTCATCGCGCAGGTTAGAGCCAAGGAGCAGCGGCGGACCGTCGTTTACCAGCAACTCGAGCCGCGAAAGGAACCGAGTGTCCCGGTAAAATAGTCCGTCTGCACCCGCGGGCGCAGCGCCGAAATCGCCGTGGCCGTCGAACACCGCGAATGTATCGTTGTGTTTGAGGACGCGGCGCGGCCGTGTCGCCGATTGCGCGGCGGAAATATAGAATGACGCCTCGGTCGGTGTTGGCACCGAGGCCGGCTGGGCAGCGGTTTTCGATGGCATCGGTCTTTGCTTGGCTTTTCCTTCGATTTCAGTGCAATCAAGCCGGATTTCGGGCTGCAACGGTGCTTGCCGACCCGAGCCCATGGTGTGGATAATGGGAATCCCCAACTCTGTTGCCAACAGGGCAAATATTCACGCATCGAAGGGTTCCCACAAAGCGGTTTTGGTCAGTTTCGCAGCACTCACTATTCATTCGCGATTCGCGGATCAGATACGCATGACCACCGTTGGCTTAGTTAACCCGGCTAAAGGGCTCGTACGGCGTGCTTATTTCATAGCGGCTTCCCGTCGCAGGTCCGCGCTCCTGCACAATCGAAACTTGCGCCTTTGCCGGATGCACAGCTAAATGAAGGCAACGGCGGACAAAGCCGATCAAAGGGTCGCTGCAAACCAAACGCAGCGGCCTTAACAACGATGCTGGGGGCGGAAAAACAGTGACTGTTCAATCGCCGACTATCGAGTCGGATGCGGCACGGCCGCCAGCGCAGCGCTGGGGCCAGCTCATCACCGGCGTCCTCTGTATGGTGATGATCGCCAACCTGCAATATGGCTGGACGCTTTTCGTCCATCCAATCAATCAGAAATATCACTGGGGCACCGCCGCCATTCAGGTGGCCTTCAGCGTCTTTATCGCGACCGAAACCTGGCTGGTGCCGATCGAGGGTTGGTTCGTTGATCGCTTCGGCCCGCGCGTCGTGGTCGCGTTGGGCGGCGTCTTCGTCGCCTCCGCCTGGACTTTGAATTCCTTCGCTTCGTCGCTTTGGCAATTGTATGTCGCCGCCGCGCTCTCGGGCATCGGCGCGGGGGCGGTATATGGCACCTGCGTCGGCAACGCGCTCAAGTGGTTTCCAGATTTGCGCGGTCTTGCGGCCGGCCTCACCGCGGCCGGATTCGGCGCCGGCACGGCCGCGACCGTCGTGCCGATTCGTGAAGTGATCCTGACGCACGGTTACGAATCCGCATTCCTTTGGTTTGGGCTGGGGCAGGGACTCATTATTGTGCTCCTCTCGCGGCTGTTGCGCGCGCCGCAACCCGGCGAGACGCCGAAACCGGCGGCGCGGCTGACGCATTCGCTGCGCGATTACGCGCCGCTCGAGATGCTGCGCTCGCCGGTCTTTTGGCTGCTCTATCTCATGTTCGTCATGGTGGCCGCATCGGGCCTGATGGCGACGGCGCAGGTTGCGCCGATCGCCAGAGATTTCGGGCTTGCTGATAAATCGGTGGACATCTTTTTCGCCACGGCCACCACGCTCAGCGCGGCCCTAGTGATCGACAATATCCTCAACGGCTTGGCGCGTCCGTTTTTCGGCTGGGTTTCGGATGTCATCGGGCGCGAGAACACCATGGCGGTCGTGTTCACGCTCGGTGCATGCGCGTACTGGAGTCTCAGCGCCTTTGGACACACGCCCTACATGTTCATACTGCTGGCGGGGCTGATCTTCTTCACCTGGGGCGAAATCTTCAGCCTGTTTCCCGCGATTGCGACCGACACCTACGGGGCAAAATTCGCTACTGCCAATGCCGGCCTGCTCTACACCGCCAAAGGCACCGCAGTGTGGGTCGTGCCAGTGGCGAGCTTGATCAAGAACTATACCGGCACTTGGCACTGGGTGTTTGTGATTTCCAGCGTCATGAACCTGTCAGTCGCAGTGCTGGCTCTGTTCGTACTCAAGCCGATGCGGCGCCGGATCATCAAGCAGGGCTGAAGCGGCCTGACGACTGTGGGGATAATCCGCTTTTAGCGCGTCTAAAAATCTGGAATAATGTATGCTAGCGGCTTCCAGCCCTTCCATAGCGCGCCGCTCGGACCGGACAGGGACTTCGGTGGACACGCCGGGTCGCCGTCCGGCTGTCGACCCTCTGGCCGCCCCGCAAAATTTCAAGCGTCAGGCTTACGTCGCGCTCAAGAATGCGATTGCCGCCATGGATATCTATCGCGGCCGCGCCGAAATCAGGCTCGACGAACGGCGCTTGGCGCAGGAGTTCGGCGTCAGCCGCACGCCGGTGCGTGAGGCGATGGCCCAGCTTGAGCGCGAGGGCTTCGTGCGCTCGGTGCCGCGCCGCGGCGTCTATGTGGTGCGCAAGACGCGGCAAGAAGCGATTGATTTGATCACGGCTTGGGCTGCGCTGGAGAGTATGGCGGCGCGGTTGATCACGCAGCAAGCAAGCGACGACGAGATCGCCGGATTGCGGCGCATGTTTGCGACGTTCGAAGACGGCCGCGTCCGTGCGCATCTCGACGAATATTCCGAGATCAATATCGAATTCCATCAGGCGATCATCCGCATGAGCGGCAACACCGCGCTCATCGACCTCGCCGAGAATTTGTTCACCCACATGCGCATGATTCGACGCAAGACGATCGGCGAGATGGATCGCGCCGATCGTTCGATCCGCGACCACATGCAAATTATCGAAGCATTGGAGTCGCGTGACACGGTGCGCGCCGAGACACTGGTTCGCGATCACGCGCTGGGGCTCGCCGAGCACGTGGCGAAATACGCCGATTATCTCGACTGAATGAGAGGCTCCCATGGCCGAAGCAGCATTGAATGCGGCGCTAAATACAGAACTGGAGTTGACTGACGGCTTTCACCTCGTCATCGACGCGCTCAAGCTCAACGGCATCGATACGATTTACGGCGTTCCCGGCATTCCAATCACGGATTTTGGTCGCATGGCGCAGGCCGCAGGCATCCGCGTGCTGTCGTTTCGGCACGAGCAAAACGCGGGTTATGCGGCCGCCATTGCCGGTTACCTGACCAAAAAGCCGGGAATTTGCCTCACCGTGTCGGCGCCGGGCTTCCTCAATGGCCTGACCGCGCTGGCCCATGCCACCACGAATTGCTTCCCGATGATTCTCATATCGGGCTCTTCCGAACGCGAAATCGTCGACCTCCAGCAGGGCGATTACGAGGAGATGGACCAGCTCGCGATCGCCAAACCGTTGTGCAAGGCGGCGTTCCGTGTGTTGCACGCCGAGAGCATCGGCATTGCTCTAGACCGCGCGATCCGCGCCGCTGTCTCGGGCCGCCCGGGCGGCGTTTATCTCGATATGCCGGCGAACTTATTCGGCCAGGTGATCGATGCGGCGCGCGGCCAAAGATCGCTGGTCAAGGTCATCGACGGGGCGCCAGCCCAGATTCCGGCTCCCGATGCCGTCAAGCGTGCGCTCGATGTGCTCAAAAGCGCCAAGCGTCCGCTGATTATCCTCGGTAAGGGCGCCGCGTACGCGCAGGCCGATGACGAGATCTGCGCTCTGGTCGAAAAGAGTGGAGCGCCGTTCCTGCCGATGAGCATGGCAAAGGGCCTTTTACCCGACACGCATCCGCAATGCGCCGGCGCAGCGCGTTCGACGGTGCTCAAGGATTCCGATGTTGTGATGCTGATTGGCGCGCGTCTCAACTGGCTCCTCTCGCACGGCAAGGGCAAAACCTGGGGCGAGGCGCCGAAGAAATTCATTCAGATCGACATCGAACCGAAGGAGATGGATTCGAATGTCGAGATTGCCGCCCCGGTTGTCGGCGACATCGGCTCGGCTGTCGCCGCCTTGCTCGACGGCATGGGTAGCGCCTGGCCTGCTCCGCCTGCGGACTGGATCGATGCGGTCAGCGTGAAGCGTGACGAAAACGTGGCCAAGATGGCGCCGCGGCTCATGAACAACAATTCGCCGATGGACTATCACGCGGCGCTTGGCGTCCTGCGCACCATTTTCAAGGAACGGCCGGAGACCATCCTCGTCAACGAAGGCGCCAACACGCTCGATCTCGCGCGCGGCGT
>JASHSY010000340.1 GCA_030040825.1 Xanthobacteraceae bacterium | reverse complement strand
GGTTGATGCGCGCGACCGGACGATCTCAGCGACACCATGTCCCGGTCCCGGTTGCCGTGAAAAATGGCTTGGCGAGGTCGGGCCGTTCATCCTACCGTTGCGTTCGGACAGGACGGTGCTGACGCATGAAATTGCCGCGCAATTTTTTTAAGCCGCTCGCGATTGGAGCTCCGGCGCCGCTACGCGAATTGCCGCTCAAGCTCGAGCGCATGATCCATTTCGTGCCACCACACGTCGAAAAAATGCGCGCCAAAGTGCCCGAACTCATTGCTCAGGTCGATGTCGTACTGGGCAATCTGGAGGACGCGATCCCGGCCGATGCCAAGACAGCCGCGCGGGCCGGATTCATTACTATGGCGCAGGCCAACGACTTCGGCGCCACCGGACTATGGACGCGGATCAATGCGCTCAACTCACCGTGGGTGCTTGACGATATCCGCGAGGTGGTCGCCGCTGTCGGGCAGAAACTCGACGTCATCATGCTACCGAAGGTGGAAGGCGCGTGGGACATCCACTATCTCGACCAGTTGTTGGCCCAGCTCGAAGCCAAGCACGCCATCACCAAGCCGATCCTCATTCACGCTATCCTCGAGACCGCCGAAGGCGTAACCAACGTGGAAGCGATTGCGACTGCATCGCCGCGCATGCACGGCGTCAGTCTTGGCCCGGCCGATCTCGCTGCCTCGCGGGCAATGAAGACCACCCGCGTCGGTGGTGGCCACCCCGACTATAGAGTACTGGCCGACGCCGAACCCGGCACCGGTGCCGATACGCCCCGCGCCACCTATCAACAGGATCCGTGGCACTACACCATGGCAAAGATGGTCGATGCGTGTGCAGCCGCGGGCATCAAGGCCTTCTATGGTCCGTTCGGCGATTTTTCCGACCCGGCGGCCTGCGAGGCGCAATTCCGTAACAGCTTCCTCCTCGGTTGCGCCGGTGCCTGGACTTTGCACCCGTCGCAAGTTGCCATCGCCAAGCGGGTGTTTTCGCCCGACCCCGCTGAAGTCGCCTTCGCCAAAAAGATCATCGCCGCCATGCCCGACGGCAGCGGCGCGGTGATGATCGACGGTAAAATGCAGGACGATGCGACCTGCAAACAGGCCAAAGTTCTCGTTGACCTCGCGCGGCTGGTGGCGGCAAAGGACCCGGGCTTGGCGGCGCGTTACCGACTATGATAGGCGATGGAACGCACCTGCTCGGCAGCTCCACTGCGCCGCCACAATTATGCTATCGCGTGTGGCGACGCAGGCACCGCCGAGGAGGTCTGGGGAGGTTGGGGAGGTTCTAAAGAGTGCCGGCTATCACGAACAAGATTCGCAGCGCTAAATATCAGATCGGCCAGGTGGTACGACACCGCCTGTTTCCGTTCCGCGGCGTCGTCTTCGACATCGACCCAATCTTCAGCAACACCGAAGAATGGTACGAGTCCATCCCGGTGGACGTGCGTCCGCATAAGGATCAGCCGTTCTATCATCTGTTCGCCGAAAACGACGAAACCGAATATGTCGCTTATGTCTCCGAACAAAACCTGCTGCCGGACTTAAGCGGCGAACCGCTGCGCCATCCGCAAGTCGCCGAGATTTTCGTTCATGACGGCAAGGGCAGTTATCGCCCGCGTCAATCAAACACCCACTAGCCGTTGTTTACCACACGGCTGCGCTAATCGAAGAGCGCACTGGCAAGCTATTCGGGGCAAGCCTTCCGCGCCTAATCGTCCACCGCCACCTGGCGGCGGTACCCTGCATCGTCACCCGATGATGATGAGGCCAACCGGCCTATTGGGCTTTGCCGCCGGGCGGAGGCGCAGCCGAGGAGGTTGGCGCACCCTGCTGGCTCTCGAGCTTCTTGCGCGCTTCATCGGCGCGGCGTTGCAGCTCTTCTTGCAGTTTCTTTTGCTGCTCCTCGAACACCTTGGGATCGGTCGGCGGACCGTCATAGGCCTTAGCGAAGTCGGTGAGCGGCATCACGATGCTGATCGGCTGTCCGGTCGCATTGATGGCTTGGATCACAAGCCCCTGCCCTTTTTTCAGTTTGCCAATCAGCTCGGCATTGGCCTCGTAGTCGGCCATGCAGCCGTTGGTGAAACAGATAACGTACGGCGCCGTCATCGGCTGGTTCTGGTCAATGATCACGCGGGTGCCGTGCGCGAGCTGCATGCCCAAGGGCAGAGTCACGCGCAGCAACTTTTTATCCATGCCCTGAGGCTCGATCAGCACGGCCGCCACCACCGGCTGGCCGGACTCGACGCGCGCATCCTTGCCGGTAAAGCAGACTTCCCTCGCATTCGGGTCCGGCGGTTGGCCCGGCGCGCCCTTGAGACAGAATTTCGTCCATGGCGAGAAAATCAGCTGCACCTGCTGCTGACCGTTCTGAACCGTCTGGCCCTGGACGCCACCGGCCGCGGGCTGCTCACCGCTTGGCGCAGGGGCTGCCGGGGCAGTCTGCTGCACTTCCTTTTCCTTGGATTTTGATTTCCTGGCCGGCTTCGGCTTGGCGGCGGGCACCGCTTGCGCGGATGGCGTGGTATTGGTCTGCGCGTATGCGTGCGTACCGAGCGCCAATGCAAGCGCGACCGTCAGCGGTACGCCCAGCGCAATTGTCCTGACGAAAGCGGCTGCGAGCGTCCGGCTCGTCGGCATTGCCGCAGCCGACGCAGTCCAATAGGTCATGAGATGCAGTCCCTCGTTTTGGTGTGCCGCCGCAAATCGACGCTGACCGATTTGGCCTCTAAACTTGCTGGCACTCGCCGGCGCGCGCGCCGAGCGTGGTTCCCCTTGTTCAGCGGTCATTCGGCGCAGATTGCGGCAACAGCGTGACACCGCGACCCGCTTCGCGTCCTCCCGATAGCTCACTTTGGCCGTGAGATAAAGCGTTTACCGCACGTTCTGTTACATTGACTCTTGCCCAGCCGAATCGCGCCGATCCCATGCTTCATGCCGCCGCCGCAACCGCCCGCGCCGCCTTGCCGGCGATAGTGGCAATCCTGAGCGGCATTGGTGTATTCGCCGCGGCTGCGCCGGCAACCGCGGAAGCGGTACATGCCATCGCCATGCACGGCACGCCGGCAATGCCCAATAACTTTTCCGTAGCGCCCTATGCCGACCCCGATGCACCACAGGGCGGGCGACTCGTGCAAGGTGTACTGGGCACCTTTGACAGCCTTAATCCGCTCATCGTTAAAGGCATCCCGGTTCAGTCGATACGCGGCTATGTCATCGAAAGCTTAATGGCGCGCGGCTACGATGAGCCGTTCACGCTTTACGGCCTGCTCGCGCGCACCATCGAGACCGACGATGCGCGCAGCTACGTCACTTTTTCAATCGATCCGGCGGCGCATTTCTCCGACGGCACACCGGTCACCGCCGACGACGTGGTGTTCTCTTGGCAGCTGTTGCGCGATCACGGTCGCCCTACCCACCGCACCTATTATTCCAAGGTGGTGAAAGCGCAGGCGCTCGATGAGCGCACGGTACGTTTCGACCTCGGCGCCGGTAACGATCGCGAATTGCCGCTCATCCTTGGCCTGATGCCGGTATTGCCGCGGCACGCGATCGACGTTGCTACCTTCGAGGATTCGACGCTGACAAAACCGATCGGCAGCGGCCCCTACGTCGTCGCCGATGTCGATCTTGGTAAAAGCATCACGCTCAAACGCGATCCGAATTATTGGGGGCGTGCGTTGCCGATCAATCGCGGGCTGTGGAATTTCGCTGAAATGCGCTTCGACTATTATCGCGACGCCAACGCGTTCTTCGAAGCGTTCAAGACCGGCCTTTACGACGTGCGCGCCGAGCAAGACCCAAGCCGCTGGCAGACCGGCTACGACATCCCGGCGGTGCGCGACGGGCGCATCGTCAAGGAGGCGTTCGCCAGCGGCCAGCCGAAGCTTGCCTCGAACTTCGTGTTCAACACCCGACGCGCGGTCTTCGCCGACATCCGTGTGCGGCAGGCGATCGCACTCTTGTTCGACGCCGCGTGGGTCAACCGTAATTTTTTCTTCGGCCTCTACCGGCGCAGCGCGAGTTTCTTCGACGGTTCCGAACTGTCGGCGTTTCATCGCCCCGCCGACGCACGCGAACGCGCGCTCTTGGCGCCGTTCCCGGGGTCGGTGCGCGCCGACGTACTCGACGGCACCTGGTCGCCGCCGACGAGCGACGGCTCGGGCCGCGACCGCAAAAGCCTGCACCAGGCGCTCGCGCTGTTGACCGCCGCCGGCTACGAGCTCAAAGGCACCGAATTGCGCGCGCGCGCGGACGGCCGGCCGCTCGCCTTCGAGATCATGGTGATGAGCCGCGACGAGGAGCGGCTTGCACTCGCCTTCGCGGACAATCTTGCCCGCGCCGGCATCCGCGCGCAGGTACGGCTGGTCGATGCGGTGCAATATGATCAGCGCCGGCTCGCCTTCGATTTCGACATGATCGAGTACCGCTGGGAAGAGTCGCTGTCGCCCGGCAACGAACAAACCATCTATTTCGGCTCGGCGGCTGCCGACGAACAGGGCTCGCGCAACTATATGGGCGTAAAAAGCCCGGCAGTCGACGCGATGATCGCCGCGCTGTTGCGCGCGCGCGCGCAGCCGGAGTTTGTCGCCGCCGTGCGCGCGCTCGATCGCGTGCTGATTTCCGGCTGTTATGTCGTGCCGCTGTTTTATCTGCCCGAGCAGTGGGTGGCGCGCTGGAACACCATCGCGCATCCGGCCCGCACCTCGCTGTTCGGTTATTTGCCGGAAACCTGGTGGCGGCAAAAACAGCGGGCGCTGCCATGACCGGCCCGACCATCGATGCGCTGTTCCGCGCCCGCGTCGCCTGTTCGCCGCAGGCGCCGGCGCTGGCCGACGCGTCGAACCGATCGAGCTTTACCGACGGCACGCCGCGTCGACTGAGTTTTGCGGAAGCTGACGACGCGGTCGATGCCATCGCTGCGCAATTGCACGGCATGGGATTGCCGAGCGACGCCATCGTCGGCATCCAGTTGCCCAATATCGTGGAAAACATTCTCGTCCTGCTCGGCGTCTTGCGCGCCGGAATGACCGCGGCGCCGCTGCCGCTTCTGTGGCGGCATGCCGAGGCGGTTGCCGCGCTAGCGCGCATCGGCGCCAAAGCGCTGATCACCTGCGGGCGTGTCGGCGCGTTCAATCATGCGCAATTTGCCATGGGCGTTGCAGCCGACGTGTTTTCCATCCGTTATGTTTGCGCATTCGGCCAAGCCCTTCCCGACGGGGTCGTAGCATTCGACGATCTCATCACGGCAGGCGCGGGCGAGCCGGCCGCGTTGGCGGATCATCACCGAACCGACGATGCCGATACCCGTCTCGCCGCAATCACCTTCGACATCGGCGACGGCGGCATCGTGCCGGTCGCACGCACCCATCGCGAACTCCTGGCCGGAGGCATGGCGATCACGCGCGAAACCGCGCTGACGCCGGAGGGCGGCGTGCTGTCGGCCATCACGCCGGCATCGTTCTCCGGCATCTGCCTGACGCTGCTGCCGTGGCTCATCGGCGGCGGGATTCTGACGTTGCATCACCCGTTCGAGCCGGGCCGTTTGGTTCATCAACGCCGGGCGGACCGCTGCGCCGCGCTGATTGTGCCCGGCCCACTTGCGTTTGGCATCGCTGAAACCGGGGCACTCGCGGTCGAAAGCAATATCAGCGTGATCGCGGCATGGCGTTCGCCGGAACGGCTCGACGCCGGTCCAGCCTGGCGCGAAAGCGACATCAGCCTTACCGACGTCTCGATCTTCGGTGAAGCCGGCATGATTGCGTCGCGCCGCGATAACGCCGGTCGGCCCCATCCGCTTCTCGCGAACCGGGGCGCCGTCGAAGTCGCGCGCACCGCGGTCGGCACACTGGCGCTGCGCGGCCCGCTGGTGCCGCATCGCCTCTTTCCGCCCGGCATCGAGCGATCCGACCTGCCTTACTTCAAGATCGGGCCCGACGGCTGGATCGACACCGGCTATCCCTGCCGCTTCGAATCCACGACTGCCGGACTCATTGTCACCGCACCGCCGGCCGGCATGGTTACGGTCGGCGGCTATCGCTTCCCGCTCGGCGGCCTCACCGAGGTGGTGCGGCGGATCGACGGCGCCGCCACGCTCATCGCATCGCCCGATCCGATTGTCGGCCAGCGGCTGATCGGCCGCGCGTCCGACCAGGCCACGATGCGGGCGGCGCTTGCCGCCATCGGTGTCAATCCGCTCGTCGTTGCCGCCTTCAGCGGTTAAAGCGCTGCCCCTTATTGACGGGGCGTTAAGGCCGCTTTGGCATGGTCGGCCGGTCACCTAAAAGAAATAGCGTTTAGCGTTCCCGATGTCGTTGCAAGGCCCGTTCCTCGTTATTTCCGACAGCCCCGCGCCGGATGTCGTCGAGGCGCTGCGCGATGCCGGCGCTTTTCCGATCATCGAAACCGGCTGGGCGGACGCCGACGGTGCGCTCGCTTCGGTCACGCCGGAGGCCGTGGTGCTGGCGGAGCCTTGCGCCGACGCCTCGCGCGCCGAACATTTCGCGAAAGCGCTCACCGACCGGCTCAAGGCCGGCGATGGCGCTTACATGCCGGTGGTCGCCCGCACCCGCGATGACGCCGCGGGGCCGTTCCCCGATGCGCTGGTGATCTCCGCCGCCGTGCCGGCGGTGCGGATCGCGCGGCGACTGAGCGCAGCACTGCGCGTGCGCACGCTGCATGCAACGGTGCTCCGCCGCACGCAGACGCTCGCCGCGCATGGCGAGACGCCGCCGGAGCTGCCGCAGACCGACGCACTCGAAGAAGCGACCGTCCTCGTTGCCGGCCGCGGCCGCTCCTATCCGGCGCTCGGCGTCGCCGTTGGCGAGCGTGTGGGCCTCGTCGGCGCGCTCAGCGTCGAGAGCGCCGCGCGTGCGCTCAATGCCCGCGACATCGACGGCATGGTGATCGGCGACGGCTTCGGCCCGCGCATCGTCGAAGCTTTGCTGACCGTGCTCGCCGAAGACGTACGCTTTCGCGACCTCCCGGTCGCGGTGCTTGGCGGCCATCCGGAGACGCTCGAGGATTTTTATCAGCATCTGCCCAATCTCGACCGCGTGGCGGAAGGGCCGGAGCGCCTGGTCGACCGTTTCCTGCCGTTCGTGCGGCTGCATGCCTTTGGGCAGCGGCTCAAGCGCATGCTCAAATCGCTCGATGCGAAGGGTATGCTCGATCCGAATACCGGGCTGCTTGCCCACGATGCATTCTGGCGCGATCTCAACCGCGCGGTGGATGACGCCGAAAAGCGTGGCGTTGGCCTGTCGATTGCACGCTTTGCCTTCGAAAAGGTCGACCGGCGCGTGAGCCTTGACGCGGCACGGCTGGTGGCGCGCCTGATGCGGCAAGTCGATTTCGCTTGCCGCGAGGCCGATCATTCGATTTTCGCGGTGTTCACCGAGACCGATCTGCGCGCCGCCCATGTCATCGCTCGGCGGATTGCCAACGTGTTGCGGCAAACCATGCTGGCCCCGGACACAAAACAAGGCGGCATCGAGACGGCGGTGACCTTGGCGACGCTCAAGCCGAGCGATAATGTGGACTCCCTGATTTCTCGCGTCGTCGGTGCGGTTGCCGGC
>JASHSY010000339.1 GCA_030040825.1 Xanthobacteraceae bacterium | reverse complement strand
GGCTGCATCAACGCCATGAACACTTCGGCGTTGGCCGACGCGCCGGAATGCGGCTGCACGTTGGCGAACGAGCAGCCGAACAGCTTCTTGGCGCGGTCGATGGCGAGCTGCTCAGCAATGTCGACGAACTGGCAACCGCCGTAATAGCGCTTGCCCGGCAGGCCTTCGGCGTATTTGTTGGTCAACACCGTGCCCTGAGCTTCGAGCACGGCACGGCTGACGATATTTTCCGAGGCGATCAGCTCGATCTCATCGCGCTGGCGCCCAAGCTCGCGCCGAACTGCCTCGGCGATTTCGGGATCGCTTTCTCCCAAAGCAGCCGAGAAAAAGCCCTCGGGGGAAACCGCTATATCGTGCTGAACCGACATGATTATCCTGCCCTATCCCGTTGATCCGCCCGGAGTGAACATCATTGCCGGACAACCGCCCGGCGATAGCATACCGGGGCGCGGGCGCAAGGTCTTGTGAAGGAAACGGGGCTAACCCCGCTAGATTTGGGGATATTTACGCCGGCCGCGCCGGCGCGACCGCTATAAATTCGTCGTCACGGTCTGCGCGCCGGGCAGGCCGTCTTTGCCGTAAATGTCCTCGCGGAATTGCACCACGTTGTCGGGCGTTGCCCAGCCGGTGATGTAGACCCAATGCAGCGGCACCGGCTTTTTCAGCTCGACGTTTTTTTGTTCGCCCGACTTGATCACCCGATCGATGTCTTCGAGCGACCAGCCTTTCATTCCTTCCAATAGCCAGGCGACCAGCTGGCGCACGTTCTGCACGCGCACGCAGCCCGAGGAGTGGAAGCGGAAATCGTCGCCGAACAGGTTTTTCAGCGGCGTATCGTGCATATACACGCCGTAGGGGCTGGGAAAGTTGATGCGGATCGAACCGAGCGAGTTGAAGCTGCCGGGATCCTGCTTGAACGAATAATGGGTCGCGTCTTCCGAATACCAGTTGATCTGCGAGGGCTGCAGCTCGCGGTGCCGGCCGTCGAAGATGCGGATGTGGTTGCTGGTGAGGTAATCCGGCTGATCCTGCATCTTCGGAATGAGATCGCGCTGTACGATCGACGGCGGCACCGTCCAGTACGGATTGAAGTTGATCTGGATGATCTTGGAGTTGATTTCGGGCGAGGGCCGGTCCGGCTTGCCGACAACGGCAGTGTGACGCGATACTGCGGCGCCATTCTCGATCGCTTCAATGCGGGCTGCCGGGATATTGCAGACCACATAGCGCGGAGACAAATTCGCACTCAACACCCGCAGCCGCGTCACGTTGATCTTGAGCTGCGCCAACCGCGTTGTTGCCGGCACGTTGATCGCCGCCAAAGTCTCGGCCCGGATCACGCCGTCGACGGTCAGCCCGTGCCGCGCTTGCAGGCGTCGCACTGCAGCCTCGACATAGGAATCGTAGACATCGTTGCCGGCCGCATGCGGATCGATGTCGCCGGACACCGCCAGGCGGGCGCGCAACACGGGCACCGCCGGATGCCGGTCGCCGACACGAAGCACGCTGACCGACGGTACCGAGGGCCAGCCGCCGCGCGCGACGATGTCGGCATAGCGATCGATCGCCTTCTCGGTGGTTTGCGCGGTTGCGGCGGAAACCGTCGGCTCGGTCGCCCGCGGCATCCGAATGGTGCGTGACGCATCGTCGAAGTTCTGCCCGAACTCGCCGCGCTGGGTATCGCCGATCAGCCGGTCGAGCGTGGCGTCCTCGGCGACGGCGGCGCGCGCAAAGGCGCCGCTCAGCGCGGCAGCGCCGGCCAAACGAAGAAAACCGCGCCGATTGGCGCGGCCGTTATTCGGCTTGTCGGTGTCCCTCATCAAATGCCGATTTAACACAGCAAAAAGGCCGAATTTGGCCGGGAAACGATATATCGCGGCCCGTAACTAGCACGGCGAGACGACACGCCAAAGATGCTCAGAACCTTCCGTGCGGCCGCTCAGTTGTAAGATCGCGCGTCTTTGCGGGGGAATCTGGGAGGGGCAACAGACAGGGAAGCAGACAGGGCAAACGGACAAGGGAAACATGGGCCCAATCCGGCTTATTGCCGCACCGATCCGCGCCGTCGCGCGATCGCGGCCGGTCCAGTTGATCGCCGTGCTGGCGATCGTCCTCTTACTGGACCACTATTCCTTCGACTATACGCTGCTGCACCAGATTTCCGCGGGCCTGAAAGCGGTCGTCGACGCGACCGTGCAATTCTGCGCCGGGCTGTTTCGGGTCGGTCTCCTGACCGATCCCGTGCTCGAAGTCGGTCTGATCATCGCCTATGTCTATTTGGTCTGTCTGTTCATCGCCTTCATTCTGCGCGCCGTGACGCGGGGCGTCGTCGATTTGGCGGGGCGGCATAATTTCTTGTGGCTGCGGAACCCGATTGCGCGCGAGCGCGGCATTGCCGCCTACCGCGCCTGGGAACCGCTGGAAAACATCCGGCCGGCCCATATTCCGCAAGCGAAATGGGAGGAGACATTCGCGTGGCCGCCCGATAACAAACCGCCCTACCCGCCGCTGGCGAAGCAAATTGCCTACGGCATGTTGGCCTATTTGATCGTGGCCGCGGTCGCAGCCGTTCTGTTGCAGCTCTTCACGCCGTTTCCGGTCGTGACCTGGCTGACCAAGCTCGCGCTGTAGATTTACGCACAGCAAAAAGACCCCGGCGGTGACGCCGGGGCCAGTACGCGCCAGTACGACGAAAACTCTGGCGACAGGCGATTTCAGTTAGGCCGGCTCTTTTCCGACCGTCCTTTGCCCGCCGAAGCGGGCTTCGCGAAGGACCGGCATTCACTATTCGGGATCGCGCCTTAAAGCCGATAGAGAATCTGGTCGGTCCAGAACCGCTCGAGCCGGTGCAGCGCTTTGTTGAGTACGCTGAACTCGTCGGCGTTGATGCCGCCGACCTGCTCCACCGTGCGCACATGCTTTTGGTAAAGCGCATCGACGACGTCACGCACCTCGCAGCCCTTGTCCGTGAGCTTGATGCGTACCGAGCGCCGGTCGACGCGCGAGCGCTGATGATCGAGAAAGCCCATCTCGACCAGCTTCTTGAGATTGTAAGAGACGTTGGAACCGAGATAATAGCCGCGCGTGCGCAATTCGCCCGCAGTCAGCTCCTTGTCGCCGATATTGTAGAGGAGCAGCGCCTGCACCGAATTGATGTCGGCACGGCCGCGGCGATCGAATTCGTCCTTGATCACGTCGAGCAGACGCCGGTGCAGGCGCTCGACAAGCGTGAGCGCCTCCAGATAGTGGGGACGAACATGGTCGAACCGCGCCTCGCGTTCGGCGGGCTCGACCGTCTTGACGACGGCTTTCATCGTGACGCCTTTCCCAAAATTCTTTTGTATGCGACGGGCCCTGTTTCCCGCCGTATCGCACAACCCTACCGTCGAGGGTCTAAGATCAGTTTAAAAGACAGGCTAAAAATAGCGTTTATTCGCCGCGCTGCGACGTGTGATTAAGCATTGATTTGCGCGGGTTTTCGATAGATTTTGTTCACCGTTTTTTTAGCGCCGCAATACCGGTATTTCGGCGCGGCCGGTTGGTTGTCGCCCTCCCCGCTGTGGGTTTCGGCGCGGCCGTCTTCGCGCGACTTCAACACCGAACGCCCCCACGAGGCGATCGCCATGCAATGCCCGGCTCAACTCTACACCGCCTCCTCACTGCCCTATGAGGGCTGCCGGAGCTCCAATACCCCTGGCATGACCGCGACATCCCGGTCACCGCCTGCGGCCGCATCTGCCTGCACAGGAAAA
>JASHSY010000338.1 GCA_030040825.1 Xanthobacteraceae bacterium | reverse complement strand
GCTTCAATCGGCTATGGCGCGTCGCGCCGGCGCAGATAGGCATCGACATCGTCGCCGGTCAGCCGCCAGTCATTGTCGAGATTGGCGATCACGTCCTTCATGTACGGTTCCGACAGCGCAACAGCCCGCGCCGCGTCGCCAAGGTGCTCGAACAGGATCGCCAGCGCCAGTTGTTGCGGGCTGGTTCCATCATAGGTCCATTCGAACCCGCGCTTGGTGAATTGTTTCACCTCGTAATGTTCCGGCAGCGGCTTGCCGTCGACCGTGACGACCAGGCCGTCCATGGTGCGCTTGCCCTCATAGACTTTCATGCTCGCACCGATACGGTTCCGCGCGTAAAGCTTTCGACGTAGTCGATCAGCTTGTCGCTGGCGCGGGCGGCGGCTTCACCGTTGCCCTGCGCGATCGCGCGCGCCTGATTGGCATGCAACCGTGCGCATAGCGGCAAATCGGCAGCCTGCCGGTAATGCATGTACCAGAACCGGCGCGACAACCCCTGCAACAGTTTGATCGCGCGAGCCGCGTAGCTGTTATGGGCGGCATCCACCATCAGCCGGTTGAACTCGCGGTCGAGCCGCATGAACGCAATATCATCGTTGCCTTTGGCGGCGCGGTCCATGCCGCGGGCAATCTCCTGCATCTGTTCGCGCTGCTCGGGCGTCGCCCGCTCGGCACCGGCCCGGCTCAACAACCGCTCCAGCTCACGGCGCACCTCCAGCACCAGGAGCTGATGCCGCGGGTTGATGTCGGTCACCAGGATGCCCTTGCGGGGCAGAATAGTCAGCAGCCCTTCATGCGCCAGCCGCTGCAAGGCTTCGCGGATCGGGGTACGGCCGATCTTAAATGTCGCCGACAGCATCTGCTCGGAAAGAACGTCGCCCGGCTTGAGCCGCAGCGTGACGATCTGCTCCTCGATCAGCCGGTAGGCCTGGTCGGTCAGGCTGTCGGAGATCATCGCCGAGCGCGGCCGTCGCATGGCGCTGGTTTGCGATCGCGGCATTCAGATCTGCTTTCGCCTGGCGACCATCGCCGCGAATTTTTCGTATTCGGCTTCATTGACCGAATAAGAGTGCTCGTCGTCCGGGAACGAGCCTTCCTTCACTTCCTTGACGTACTGGGCGATGCCGGCGACGGCGACCTCGGTCAGTTTGGTATAGCGCTTGGTGAATTTCGGCTTGAAGTCGGTGAATACGCCAAGCAGGTCGTAGCAGAGCAGGACTTGACCGTCGCAGCCGACGCCCGCGCCGATACCGATGGTCGGGATGGTCAACTGCTCGGAGATCAGCTTGGCGATCTTTGCCGGCACCGCCTCGAATTCCAGCATAAAGCAGCCGGCGTCCTCGATCGCCAGCGCGTCTTCGAGAATCTTCATCGCCGCGTCGGCGGTGCGGCCCTGGATTTTGAAGCCGCCGAACATGGCAATGGTGTGCGGCGTGAGCCCGATATGCGAGGCGGTCGGAATGCCGGCATCGACCAGCGCGCGCAGGATGTGCGCCTGCGACTTGCCGCCCTGCGGCTTTACCGCGTCGCACAGCGCCTCCTGCATGAAACGCGTGGCGTTGGTCAGCGCCCGCTCCACCGTATGATAGCTCTGGTAGGGCATGCAGCCGAGCGAGAACGTGTTGGGCGCGCCGCGGCGAACCGCCTGCGCGTGCATGATCATCATATCCATCGTTGCCGGGATGGTGCTCGAATGACCGTGCGCGACCATCGCGAGAGAGTCGCCGACCACCGCAACATCGACCCCGGCCAGCTCGGCCCACTTCGCCGAGGTGTAGTCCGGCACCGACATGTAGACCATCTTCTCGCCGGTCGTTTTTGACTCGCGAATCTCGGTGATGGTGCGCTTCTTGCGCTCGGCGCCCGGCTTTGCGGCCGCCGGTCCCACCGCTTCGGTCTTGTTGTCTTTGCTGCCTGCCATCGAATGCTCGCCGAACTCGGTTGCGAAAGCCTGTGATATATGTCTCGTATATTAGGTGATGGCGGTCAAGCACAGCCATGGCCTGGAGGAGCGGCGTGTTGTCGGGCCGTGAGATCGTTCCGCTCGTGCTGTTCGTGGCGCTGGTGCTGGCCGCGGCTTTGCAGGGGCTGGCGGCAAGCGGGCACTTTCCCCTGCGCAAGGGCTGCGCGCATGCCGACGTTGGACCGGCGCTGCTATTCGGCACGATGATCGTGTCGGCCGCCGGCGCCGGATTCGGCATTGTTGCCGCGTTCCATTTTATCTCCTGGCCGTCCGCCGTTATTGGCGGCGGACTGGCGCTGCTTGGGGCGCCGCTGGTGCTGCAATGGTTTCCGGACCGCTTCGTCGATGGGCGCGGCGCCCTGATCGCGTTCGCCGCCGCCGCCGCGATTCTTGGCACGCTGCTGGTATGGCTGGCGGTCGGCATCCGTTGCGGCGGGTGTGGCTGAACAAAACGACCGTTCTGTGATTAGCTAAGAATGTTGATATAAGGCTTCCACAGCGGTTCATTTTGCGCTAAACAATCGATTGGTGCTGCGCTCAAGAGGCGCCCGTGACCGCAAGCAACGCAAAACGTCAACCCAACCGTTGGCCGGCCTTGCTCGATGCCGCCGCCGCGCAATTCGCCGAACGCGGCTACCATGCCACCAGCATGCGCGACCTCGCCGCCGCCACCGCCATGACGCCAGGCGCAATTTACTTCCACGTTGCCAGCAAGCAGGCGCTGTTGCTCGCGGTCTACGAAGAGGGCGTGCAGCGCATTCTCGACCGGGTGGAAGCGGCTGCCGCAACCGCGCGCGAGCCGTGGGCGCGCCTGGAGAAAGCCATCGCCGCGCATCTGGCAGCCGTGCTCGATGCTGGCGCCTATGCGCGCGTCGTCATCCGCATTCTGCCGCACGATGCGCCGGAGATTGCCGCCGAACTCAAGCAATTGCGCGACCGTTACGAGGCGCGGTTCGCCCGCTACTTCTCCGCGATATCGTTGCCGCGCGAGCGCGATACCGCGGTGGCGAGGCTGGCGCTGCTCGGCGCCATGAACTGGACGCCGGTCTGGTACAAGGACGGCGGTAAATCCATTCCGGCGATCGCGCGCGAATTGCTCGCGCCGTTGCGGGCGCTTGCCGGCGCCAAACCTGGGCGGAGCCGCAAATGACGGCGAACAAGCTCAATCCGCCGCCGCGCGTTCTGGTCACCAAGATCGGACTCGATGGCCACGATCGCGGCAGCCGGATCGTCGCCGCCTATCTGCGCGATGCCGGCATGGAGGTCATCTATACGCCGCCGTGGCAATCGATTCCGGCCGTCGTCAAGCTTGCCTTGGAGGAAGACGTCGACGTCATCGGCATCTCGTCGCTGGCCACCGACCATCTGATCGTGCCGAAGCTTGCCGAGGCACTGCGCGCCGCCGGGCTCGGTCATGTCGGTCTCATCGTCGGCGGCATCGTGCCGGACGACGAATGCCCGGCGCTGCTGCAAGCGGGCGTCAGCGCGATCTTCGGTCCCGGGTCGCCGCGCGACGACATCATCGCCCACGTTGCGGCGCTGGCCGCCAAAGTCCGTGATATCAAAACTGCCGAGTTCAGGGAGATCGCCCAATGACTAAAGAGGCCGTTCAATTATCGCTTCCGGGCTTCGAGCAGGCGCATGGCGGCTGGCGCGCCGAATACGGCCGGCAGATCGGCACCGACCGCGTCGTCAGAAACCGCTCCGGCATCGAGATCAAGCCGCTCTACACGCAGCGCGATTGGACCGGCGACAGCTTCCTCGAAACTCTTGGCTTCCCCGGGCAATATCCCTACACCCGCGGCATCTACCCGACCATGCACCGCGGCCGCACCTGGACGCAGCGGCAGTTGATCGGCTTGGGCACGCCGGAGGACTACAACAAGCGGGTGCGCACCATCCTCCACGCCGGCGCGACCGCGATCAGCCTCATTCCATGCAACTCGGTGTTTCGCGGCAACGATTGCAACGAGGTCGACCTGCCGCTGTTGGGCACTTGCGGCACCGTCGTCAACACCGCCGAGCATATGGATCGGGCGCTCGACGGCGTTCCGCTCGGCAATATCTCGACCGCGATGAACGACCCCTCCCCGTTCACGCTGCTGGCGTTCCTGCTCGCCGTCGCCAAACGGCGCGGCATCCCCTGGACGGCGATCACCGGCACGTCGAACCAGAGTGACTACATCTCGCATTTCATCGCCAACCACATGTTCTACCGCCTGTCGCTGCCCGGAGCGCGGCGCGTATTGCTCGACCATATCGAGTTCTGCCGTACCCATGTCCCGGGATGGAATCCAGTATCGGTGGTCGGCCAGCACATGCAGCAGGCCGGCGCGACACCGGTCGAAACCATGGCCTTCACGATTTCGACCGCGCTGCAATACGCGCAAGACTGCGTCGATCGCGGCATGGACATCGATCACGTCCTGCGGCGCTTTACGTTCTTCTTCGACATTTCGATCAGTTTCTTCGAGGAAGTCGCCAAGTTCCGGGCCGGCCGCCGCATCTGGGCGCGGTTGGCGCGCGAGCGGCTCGGCGCCAAGGATCCGGGTTCGTGGCGCTTCAAATTCCACGGCCAAACATCGGGCGTCGATCTCACCGTCCAGCAGCCGCTGAACAATGTCGCACGCGTCGCCGTGCAGGCGATGGCGGGTATCATGAGCGGGCTGCAATCGCTGCATACCGACGCCTACGACGAGGCGATCACGACGCCGACGGAGGAAACCGCGCGCATCGCGGTCGCCACGCAAAACATTCTGCGCGAGGAGGCGCATCTGTGCGACGTCATCGATCCACTTGGCGGTTCTTATTATGTCGAGACGCTGACCGATCAGATGGAGCAGGAGATGATGGCGCTGATCGGCAAAGTCGACGACGCCGGCGGCATGTACAAGGCCGCCGAGGCCGGCCTGATCCAAGCGATGATCGGCCAATCGGCACTGGCGTTCCAGGAAAAGGTCGAGAATGGCGAGGAAAAGGTGATCGGCGTCAATTGCTATCAAGCCGACAATGTCGCGTATGCCGCGCGGCCGACCGAACGGCCGGAGGTCGAGCGCATGCAACGGCACGTCGCAAGCTTTGTCGCCTACAAGGCGGAGCGGAGCCAGGCCGACGTCCGCCGCGCGCTTGATGCGCTCAAGCGCGCGGCCAACAGCCAGCGCGAGAATATCTATGGCCGTATCGTCGAAGCAGCCGAAGTCGGCGTGACCCATGGCGAGATCGTCGGTCTGCTGCGTGAAGAACTCGGCTTTGGGCATCCCCTTGTCGTTGTCTGAGCC
>JASHSY010000337.1 GCA_030040825.1 Xanthobacteraceae bacterium | reverse complement strand
CGCACAAGCTCGAGCTTACGCATCTCGACTTGGGTGAGGTCGCGCGGCAGCCGATGCGCCTTGCTGTCGAGTCCGACCTCGCGCAACAAATCGATGCACCGCTCTTCGATATGGTGGGCCGCATGAAGGACCCCGGTACGGGTCGCGACCGTATAGAGCAGCGGTATGCGCAGATTTTCGGCGAGCGTGAGGCTGGCGAATGGCCGCGGCAATTGGAACGTGCGCGCCACGCCGCGGCGCGTGCGTTGATGCGCGGTAAAGCCATCGAGTGCGCGGCCGTCGAAGTGAACCGAGCCGGCTTCGTTGCGAAGCGTGCCGCAGATGCAATTGACCAGCGTGCTTTTGCCCGAGCCGTTCGGACCGATCAAGCCGACGCGTTCGCCTGGCTGCACCGAGAGCGCAATGTTTTCCAGGGCGACGAAGCCGCCGAAGCGCTTACCGAGATTGTGGACTTCGAGCAGAGCGGTCATGGCGCCGCCTCCGGCGCATCGGCCTTAATCCGGCGGCGACCGACTTGGCCCGCTGGCCGGCGCCCAATGTATTTTTGTACCAACCCGATAATGCCTTTCGGCGCCACGATCACGAAGCCGACCAGGAGAAAACCGACGATGAGGAGATTGACCGCCGACGAGATCGTCACCGTGGCGATTTGTTGCAGCGATCCGAGCAGGACAGCCCCGATCAGCGGACCGACCCAACTCGTGGTGCCGCCGATCAACGGCATGGCGATCGAGTTGACGGCGTAATCGAGGCCGAACGCCGAAGAAGGTTGCAAATAGCCGATGTAGTAAGGGAACGGCGCCCCGGCCATACCCATAAGCGCGCCCGAAATTGTCGTGGCAATCAGCTTCAGTCGCAGCGTCGGCACGCCGGAGGCTTCCGCCGCCAACTCATCGTCGCGAATGGTGGCAAAGCCATAGCCCAGCCGCGATCGCTCGATCAGCCGAGCTACCGTGATGGAGCCGATCGCCACCAGCAGCATGATCAGGAACAGATATTTGATATAGCTTCCGAACGGCGCGATGGTTTCCGGCCGCACGATGAAAGCGCCGCGCGAGCCGCCGACATATTCCCAGTTGACGACCAGCGTCTCCAACACCACCGCAAGCGCCAGCGTGGCGATGGCGAAAAACGCGCCGCGCAGGCGCAGGGTCAGATAGCCCGTGCCCAGACCGATAACGCCGGACGCCACGCCGCCGATCGCGACGTCGACCGGTATCGGCATCGGAGGATAGAGTCGGTACATGGCAACGGTCGAATAAGCGCCGAGGGCGAAAAAGGCGGCCGAGCCGAAATTGACGTACCCGCAATAACCGCCGAGGATATTCCACGCCGTGGCTAGCACCACATACTGGACCACGACATAACCGGCGAAAAAATAATAATCGTTGCCGAGTGCGGCGGCGAGGCCGTACACGCAGCCGCCGACAATCAAACTGATAATGAAGAAGATATCCGAGCGCACCTTTTAGCGTCCTAACAGGCCGGCCGGTCGCACCGCCAGCGTCAACAGCAAAAAGCCGAACGACACGGCCGGCGCCCACGACGGACCATAGAAGGTTGAGGTCAGGCTCTCGACGATGCCGACCAGCAGCGCGGCAACCAGAGTGCCCGGCAGGCTCCCCATGCCGCCAAGTACGCAGATTGCAAACACCCGGCCGATATATTCGCGGCCGACCGACGGTTCGACCGGCTGGATGATGATGAGGAAAGCGCCGGCGAGGGCTGCGGTCGCGATCGAAATGCCAAACGCGATCCGTTTGATCCGAATCGGATCGACAGCCATGAGCCGCAACGCCAGCTCGTCCTGCGCCACCGCCATAATGGCGCGGCCGACGAAAGTGCGCGTGAGCACGAGTTGCAACGCCGCGATCAACGACACCGACACCAGGCACGGCACCAGGATACGCAACGGAATATCGACGAAACCCAGGTGCCAGGTCGGGCCGATGTACGGCGCTTCGACGTAGCGATAATCGACGCCGAAGTAGAGAACCAGCGACACCTCGGTGATGAACAGGATTCCGAAGAAGAAGGCGAGCCCGCGTATCGATTCCTGCCCACGTTTCTCGAACGAGACGTAGTAGATTTGATAAATGGCGGCGCCGAGCAGATAGAAACCCGGCATCACCACGATCGCGGCGACGATCGGATCGAGCCCGAGCTTGGCATTGATGAAGTAGACAACGTAGGAGCCGAGGATAATGAAGCCGGGATGGGCGATGTTGACAATGTCGAGAATGCCAAACGATAGCGTTATGCCGGCCGTCACCGCCGCGTAAAAGGCGCCGATCAGGATGCCGGACACGATGGCATCGATCAGCAGATCGAACGAGAAGATCATTGCTCAACCCCGCCCGTACCCACGCCGTGCCGCTGTTTTAGACGAAAGTGCTGTTGAGGGCGCGATCAGGATGAAGCCGCGGCGCGCCCACGCGATTAGGCTGCGGCCCGCACCCTGCCGGGAACAGCGAGCGGTTGGTTCGCGCTAGTGAGGAATTCGATGGTCATGGAGACCATTTCCTTGCCGCCGGTGTTCTCAAGGTCGTGGACCTTGAACCTGCCGGGCCGGTAGGTCTCGTGCCGGGTTTCGCCGGGCGTGCAGGGGTTTTCGACCGTCGTACCATCGTGCAGGTACCGGCCTCCGCGCCGCTCACGCTCAAACTCCGCGGCAGTCGCGCTTGGCCACGCCGTTTTGTCGGCGGTGTCGCTTTTTTTATCCGGCATCGTCAGCGCCATGGCGTTCCTCCAGACTTATTGTCCTTATTGTTTCAGTATAGAAAACGTCGGGGCCTTGGCAAATAGTCCCGGCGAATAGCAATGTGTTGGCATGTCGCAACGCCGAACCGGCAGGCGCGCCTTGATCATTGGCGGCTCGATGAGCGGTCTTCTGGCCGCCATCATGCTGCAACGGCGCGGCTGGGTCGTCGACGTTTTCGAGCGTGTCGAAAGTGAACTCGCAGGCCGCGGCGCCGGGATCGTGGCGCAAGGCGAATTGATCGCCCAGTTGAGCGCGCTTGGCCTCGACGTGCGCGACCTTGGCGTTGAAATCAGTACGCGCCGGCTGCTCGACCGCGCCGGTCGCCTGACCGATACCCTCCAATGCCCGCAGGTGCTGACCGCCTGGGAAAGGGTCTACCGGATCTTGCGCGATGCGTTTCCAGGCGACCGATATCACCGCGGCCATGCACTGACCGCTTTCGCGCAAACCGCGAGCGGTGTCGCCGCTTCCTTCAGCAACGGCGGCACCGCGCTCGGTGATGTGCTGATCGGCGCCGACGGCTTGCGCTCAACGGTCCGCCACCAATGTTTGCCGGCGGTCGCGCCAGTCTATGCGGGTTATGTGGCCTGGCGCGCGCTCATTCCGGAAGCTGCGCTGCCGGCCGAAATCAAACGTGAATTGGTCGATGCAATGACTTTTTGTTTGCCACCGGGCGAGCAGTTCCTTGGCTATCCGGTGGCCGGCCCGGATAACGATCTGCGTCAGGGCCATCGCCGCTATAATATCGTCTGGTACCGGCCGGCAGATGAAGCGCGCGAGCTGCCGTGGCTGCTGACCGACGAAACGGGCGCCTTGCATTCGATTTCGATTCCGCCGCCACTCATTCGCCGCGACGCGATCGTCGCGATGCGGGAGGCGGCCGAGCGGTTGCTGGCGCCGCAATTGCGTACGGTCGTGCGCTTGATCGACGAGCCGCTCCTGCAACCGATCTACGATCTGGCCAGTCCGCAGCTTGCTTTCGGCCGGGTCACCATCATCGGCGACGCTGCCTTCGTCGCGCGCCCGCATGTGGCGGCCGGGGTATCCAAGGCTGCGGACGACGCAGCCGCACTGGCTGCCGCGCTCGATGAAGGTGATGTCGGAGACTCGTTGCAGCGTTATGAAGCCGAGCGCCTCCCGGAAGGTCATCGCATTATCGAGCGCGCGCGTCATCTCGGTGCGTATCTGCAGGCGTCGCAAAGCGCCGAGGAGATGCAACGGTCCGCCCGCCACGGCATTCCGCAAGCGGTGCTCGCCGAAACGGCGCGGATCGATTTTTTGTACGGCTGAGCGGGCCCGCTCGCGCGCAGGACGTCCTGAATTATGTGGTCACTTCGTCGCGGAAGCTTGCGGCCGCCGGGCTCGCCGCGAGCAGCTTGGGATAGAACTTCCTGAATTCGGCGACGATAGTCTCGAACGGTACGTCTTCGAACGCGCCGCGGTCCTTGAGATATTCCATGTGCTGGCGTCCGGCCTGATCGAAAGGATGAAACAGGCTGTCGTTCTCGCCGTCGAAATCGAGCGGTTTGATCTTCGCGCGCTCGCACAAACCGGCATCGAAAGCCGGCGTGCACTTGACCCACTTTCCGTCGACATAAAGCTCGGTGTAGGAGTGCCAATAAAACGTGTTGCCCATCTGCTCTTGCAGCCGCCTCGAGGTGAGATGGTTGCGCACGTCGGCGTAGCCCGGCCGCGCGGGAATGCCGACGGCGCGCGCCGCGGCCGCCAGCAAAGCCGATTTGCCAACACAGAATCCTCTGCCCGCGGCGAGCACGCCACTGGCGCGAAACGTGGCTGGATCCAAAAAGTCGCGGTAAGGATCGTATTGAATTCGGTCGCGCACCGCGCCGTAGAGCGCGATCGCCTTTTCCCTGGCCGTTTGCGCGTTGCCGGCGGCCTTATGGGCAAAATCCCGGATCGCCGGATCGTCGCTATCGACGAACGCCGTCGCCCGCAGGTAATCGGTTTGGCCCATTGCCGCGACCGAATTCATTGTGACTCCTTACACGTGCTGGCCGCCGTTGATGTGGATCTCGGCGCCGTTGACGTAAGAGGCAGTGTCCGTGCACAGCACGTAGATGATTTTCGCCACTTCGTCGGGCGTGCCGAGCCGGTGCATCGGAATATTTTCGACGATCTTCTCCGTTCCAGGCGACAGCATCGCCGTGTCGATCTCGCCGGGCGCGATCGCATTGACGCGGACGCCGCGTGAGCCGAAGTCCGCAGCCATCTCCCGCGTCAGCGCAGCAAGCGCCGCCTTCGACGTCGAATAGGCGGTTCCCGCGAACGGATGGACACGCGAGCCGGCGATCGAGGTGACGTTGACCACCGAACCTTTGGCA
>JASHSY010000336.1 GCA_030040825.1 Xanthobacteraceae bacterium | reverse complement strand
CTCGACCGGGCCTATTCCTACCGGGTGCCCGAGGCGCTCAACCTCGCCGCCGGCGACATCGTCAGCGTGCCGCTCGGCGCGCGCGAGGCGACCGCGGTGGTGTGGGCGGAAAATCCAAAACCCAATCCGCGCCTCGACAACCGGCTCAAGGACGTCGAGGAGAAACTCGAACTGCCGCCGCTCCGCCCCGAGCTGCGCGACTTCGTCGACTGGGTGGCGAATTACACGCTCTCCTCGCGCGGCATGGTGCTGCGCATGTGCCTGCGGATGGGCGAGCATCTCGGCGCCGAGCGCGAGCGCGTCGGCGTGCGGCTTGGCGGTCCCGCGCCGGCGCGCATGACGACGGCGCGCGAACGCGTGCTGGCGCTCATGGCCGACGGCATGGTTCGCGGCAAAAGCGATGCGGCGCGCGAGGCTGGCGTCAGCGCCGGTGTGGTCGACGGCCTGATCGATGAGGGCGCGCTCGAAACTCTGGTGCTGCCGCCGGAGCCGGTCGCCGAAAAACCCGATCCGGATTTTGCCTGCACGGATTTCACCGGCGACCAGGCCGCAGCCGCAGCCGCGCTGAAAGCGACAATCGGCAAGGGCGGCTATGCGGTGACGCTGCTCGACGGCGTCACCGGCTCAGGCAAGACCGAAGTTTATTTTGAAGCCGTGGCGGATACGGTCCGCGCCGGCCGGCAAAGCCTGATCCTGATGCCGGAGATCGCGCTCACCGCGGCTTTCCTCGACCGCTTCGCTGCGCGGTTCGGTGTTCGCCCGGCGCAATGGCATTCGGAATTGACGCCAAGAAAGCGCGCGCGCACCTGGCGGGCGGTCGCCGACGGCGAGGTGTCGGTCGTGGTCGGTGCGCGTTCGGCGCTGTTTCTGCCTTACGCCGATCTCGGGCTGATCGTCGTCGATGAAGAGCACGACCAGGCCTACAAGCAGGAGGACGGCGTGCATTATCACGCCCGCGACATGGCGGTGGTGCGCGGCCATATCGCCCGCATCCCGGTGGTGCTGTCGTCGGCGACGCCGTCGCTCGAAACCGAAGTCAATGCGCGGCGCGGCCGCTACCGGCGGCTGGCGTTGCCCGAGCGCTTCGGCGGCCAGCAAATGCCGATCGTCGAAGCGATCGATCTGCGCCACGAGCGCCCCTCCCCCGGCCGCTTCATCGCGCCGGCGCTTGCCGGCGCCGTGGCGAACGCGATCGAGCGCGGCGAGCAGGCGCTGTTCTTCCTCAACCGCCGCGGCTACGCGCCGCTGACGTTGTGCCGCGCCTGCGGCTTTCGCTTCTCCTGCCCGAATTGTGATGCCTGGCTGGTCGATCACCGCTTCCGCAAGCAACTGGTCTGTCACCATTGCGGCTTCGCCATGCCGCATCCGGCCGAATGTCCGCACTGCAAAGCGGCGAATTCGTATGTCGCGGTGGGGCCGGGCGTCGAGCGCCTGGAAGAAGAAGTGCGCGGCTTGTTTCCGCACGCGCGCGTGCTGGTGCTGTCGTCCGATCTGGTCGCCACAATGGACCGGCTGCGCGCCGAACTCGACGACGTAGCAGCGGGCCGTTTCGATATCGTCATCGGCACCCAGCTCGTCGCCAAGGGCCATCATTTTCCGAAGCTCAATCTGGTCGGCATCGTCGATGCCGATCTCGGCTTGAACAACGGCGATCCGCGCGCCGCCGAGCGCACCTTCCAGCTCCTGCACCAGGTGGTCGGCCGCGCCGGCCGCGACGCCGGCACCGGGCTCGGACTGTTGCAGACGCACCAGCCCGAGCATCCGGTGATGCGCGCGCTACTCGCGCAGGATCGTAAAGCGTTCTACGACGCCGAGATCGCGGCGCGCGAGGCGACGCATTATCCGCCGTTCGGGCGGCTGGCGAGCCTCATCATTTCCGGCGAGGACAAGAACGACACCGCGTCGTTTGCCCGGGCGCTTGCCCGCGCCGCGCCACAGCAGGACTTGTTGCACGGCGAGGTGCGCGTGCTCGGCCCCGCCGACGCGCCGCTTTCCCTGGTGCGCGGCCGGCACCGCCTGCGCCTCCTGGTCAAGGCGCCGCGCAACTTCGACCTGTCGGCCTATCTGCGCGAATGGCTTGCGGAAGCGTCTAAGCCTAAGGGCTCAATCAAGCTCGAAATCGACGTCGACCCGCAGAGCTTTTTGTAAATGACCGAATCTCGATATCGCGCCGCCTATACCTCGTCTAGCCTGTGATTTTGCTATCTAAGAGGCCGTACCCGGCGCGAATGGGAAATTTTCCTCTTGGGGTTTTGCCGCTTGCGCGCCTCCCGGTTTGCGCTACACATAGCCACATAGCGATATTTGTTTATCGATCAGCCCGGCTTGGGGGTTACGCTGGGCGTCCCGGCGTTATATCTTCTTAAGAAATCGTCGAGTTATTCTCGACTTGCAGCATCGAGGAGGATCGAATGGCTATTCGAAAAGCGACGCTCAAGAAAGCGCCGCCGCGGCCAGAATTGGAGCGGCTGCTTTCGGAAGCCAAGGAGCATGGCGTCACGGATGCGGACCTTCAGGAGCAGAGAGTAAGTTTCGCTTATGGAAATGCACCTGAGAATTCCGGAATAACCAAAGAGTCCGCGCGTTCGGCCGCTAAGAGCCTACGTTTAGCTCGCGCGTAAAGCGCCATAGACAAGAGGAAGAAGCCCGGTCCCTGCACCGGGCTTCTTTTTACCGGCAATGATTGTGTCGGAAGGTGACCGCCCATTATTTGATTGGGTTCAAGAACAGAACCTAATTCGTCAGTACGATTTCCTGACCAATTGCATAGAAATCGGCCTCAAGCAGAGTCATACCGCGCTTGATAAATATACCCTTTGGGCTCTCAACCATATCGCCGTTGCAAATATTTCACAATTCGGCGGCCGTTTCAGGAAAGAACCCATATACGTCGGCAACCACATACCGCCACATTTCCGGGAGGTCCCGGAACTGATGGATCGGTTCATTTCCACCATCCATGAGAACTGGTTCAACTGGACGGCGACTGAATTAGCCGCTTATGGCCTATGGCGTCTTAATTGGATTCATCCGTTTATAGAAGGGAACGGAAGGACTGCTCGCGCGACTTGCTACTATCTCCTATGCGTCAAGTCAGGAGCGCTCTTGCGCGGCAAACGAATCGTACCAGAACGGATTAGGGATGATCGACAAGGCTACGTTGATGGTCTTGTTGCGGCCGACCGTGCTTGGGAGGCTGGGAATTTGGACTTCTCGGAATTGGAAGCTTACCTCGCTCGTCTTCTAGAGGCGCAGCTACGCGACACCGATTGATTCGTTGTGAGGTAGGTTTGCCTCCATGCGACCGACAGAAGCAGAACTCAGCAAGCGTAGGGTG
>JASHSY010000335.1 GCA_030040825.1 Xanthobacteraceae bacterium | reverse complement strand
AGCGCGCCCGGCTCCTTCGACGCTTCGCCCCAGCGCATCGATTTCGGCCAGGGGAATGTCTTGATCACGTCGGGAAGGATTTCGCCGATCACGTCGATCGCGGGACGGCCCGGCTTTTCGATGGTGGCAACGTAAAAGTCGCCCTTCTTGTCCGGCTGCACCTTCGCTTCGCCGATGGATTTCAGGCCAGCGGCTTTCAAAAATCCGGCGATGGCATTGTCCGGCGCGCCGACGCGCGGGCCTTTTTTCTCCTCGCGGATATCCGGCTGTCGCGCCGGCACGCCCTGCACCGCGAGCGCCAGCCGCCGCGGCGTCACGAACGCCCTGGCGCCGTCATAGGCAAGCCCGGCGTCGACCAACCGGTCGGTCACGGCCTTGCGCAGGTCGTCGGCGGCGCGCGCCTGCATGCGCGCCGGAATTTCCTCAGACAACAGTTCAAACAGGAGGTCGGGCATATCGTCCGTTTAACCCAGGCCAGATGCGTGTGGTGGGTTTATTCAATAAGGCGTGTCGAGTCATTTAGCGCCTAGATTGACTACTATATCTACTCGTAGTACTTGTACACATTATAGACAAAGCAGGAAATTGCCCATGGTCTCGAAAATGGTCACTTCTCTGGATGAAGTGATTGATAATATTGATAAATATCAGAAGACCGTTCGCGATAACGATGAAATGCGCAGACGCGTCGCAATGGTGTGGTCGTGGTATGCCGTCAAAGACCAAGTCTCCGGAAGATGGAAATTCGCGCCGAGCAAATTCATCGGCTACCACGATCCGAGCGCGAAGCGTTACCTGACAGAATCCGGAGTCGAAGGCGATTTCGACGGCCGCATAACCGAACGCATTCTATCTCAATGGTTCGCAACACCTGATCCAAACTCAAAGCTTGCGAGCGAGCTTGCTGAGGCGTTGCGTTCGTTTCTTGCTGGCTTCGGCAAAGCCCCGGGCGCGCGGGCACGCATAAGTGTCTCGGCAGAGAACCTTACGTTCACAACCCAACCGATATCTGATTCAAACGATCTGCTTGCGCGAATAAGCTTCGACCCGAAGATTTGCGGCGGACGACCCTGTATCCGGGGCACGCGCATGCGCGTCGCCGACCTGATCGAGGCACTGGCGCACGGAGCCAGCCAGCAGCAATTGCTGGCCGATTTTGATTATCTCACCGCTGAGGATATCGCTGCGGCTCTGCTCTATGCTGCACGCGCGACCGAACATCGGATCGTTCGTACCGCGTGACCACCCGCTTTCTTATAGACGCTCAACTCCCTCCAGGATTGGCGCTCCGGCTGATGGAACGGGGCTATACGGCCGAACATGTGAACCGAATCGGGCTGGGGGCTGCAGGCGACGATGCTGTCTGGCAACGCGCGGCTCAAACCGGTGCCGCGCTTATGACCAAGGACGAAGACTTCGCCGCCTTGGCCGAGCGCGACACGAGCGGTCCACAGGTGGTCTGGATACGTGTCGGAAACATCAGCAACGACGCTTTATGGCACGCCGTTGAGCCGCAACTAAACCAGATTATCCAGGCGCTCGACGCTGGCGAACGAATCGTCGAAGTCCTGTGAGGCGTCGCCGCCCTCACGCCGCCGGCAGCGTCTTATGCGTCCCGTCGCACAACGGCTTTTTCGCTGAACGCTTACAGGCGCAGAACCAGACCTTCTCGGACTTTTCCGCCTTGAATTCGATGGGCGTGAAGCTCGTGGTTTTGTGCGATCCGTCGCAGAACGGCTGCTTCTTGGAACGTCCACACGCGCACCACCAGTAGCTCTTGCCGGCCTCGACCTCGATCGGCATCGGCGCACGCCCGCCGATTTCTGGCATCTCACTCATTTGCTGGTCCCTCCGCCTTCTGTCGCGAGCCACGCTTCGCCGCATGCCTTGGCCAGTTCGCGCACCCGCAGGATGTAACTCTGCCGTTCGGTCACCGAAATCACGCCGCGTGCATCAAGCAGGTTGAAAACGTGACTGGCCTTAATGCATTGGTCGTAAGCCGGCAGAGCCATCATATGGTGACCGCGGTTGTTACCGCTACCGCCATCCGCCCAACCGGCTTCAAGGTATTTCTTACAGGCCGATTCGGCCATGCGGAACTGCTCGAATAGCATGTCGGTGTCAGCATATTCGAAATTGTGCCGCGAATATTCCTGCTCGGCCTGGAGAAACACGTCGCCGTAGGTGACCTTCTCGCCGCCGTCGCGACCGTTGAAATTGAGATCGAAGACGTTTTCGACGCCCTGAACATACATCGCCAGCCGCTCGAGCCCGTAGGTCAGTTCGCCCGACACCGGCGCGCACTCGAAGCCGGCAACCTGCTGGAAATAGGTGAACTGCGAAACCTCCATGCCGTCGCACCAGCATTCCCAGCCAAGCCCCCAAGCGCCCAGCGTCGGGCTTTCCCAATCGTCCTCGACGAAGCGGATGTCGTGCAGCTTCGGATCGATGCCGATGGCATAGAGCGATCGCAGATATAGCTCCTGCAAATCGTCGGGCGAAGGCTTGAGGATCACTTGCAGCTGGTAATAGTGCTGCAAGCGATTGGGATTTTCGCCGTAACGGCCATCCTTAGGGCGGCGGGACGGCTGCACGTAGGCTGCGTTCCACGGCTTCGGCCCGAGCGCACGCAACGTCGTCGCCGGATGGAATGTGCCGGCGCCGACCTCCATGTCGTAAGGCTGCAAGATCACGCAGCCCCAATCCGCCCAATAACGCTGCAGCGTCAGGATCAGCCCCTGGAACGAGCGCTCCGGGCGCATGTTGGCGGGTGGTTCGTCTGCCATGAACTATCCAGGCACGGGGGGCGCGCGGCTGAGGCGTAATCGTCGACAATGCACCGGTCAAGCGCGGCTACAACATCGAAACGATTGACCGCGACGCCGTTTAACCTACAGATGGCGGTCGGGTCGCCGGGGGCGTTGGATGGGTGCGAGTTTGGCGGTTGGCCTTCCTAATGGGAAGGTCTGTTACCTCAGTAGTGCAACCATGAGGACGGTTGCCAAATATCTGCGTTGGGAAACCTTCAAACGCGGGCATTATCGGCGCACAGGCTTCGAATTACGGTCGCACGATACGGTTGTCGACGTCGGCGCCAACATCGGCATGTTTGCCTTGTGGACCGAACCGCAAATCCCGCAAGGCCGGTTGGTTTGCATCGAACCAAATCCGCCCGCGCTGGAATGCCTGAATTTAAACATCCGGCGGAACAACCTGCGCAACGTGACGATCGTCGCCGCCGCTGCCGGCGGCGAGGATGGCACGATGGAATTGGTCAACCATCCCGGTTGGGAGGCGCTGGCGCACAGCGCCAAAGTCGATGCGCCCTGGTTCTTCACCAAATCGGCCGCCGGACGATTGGCGCGTTGGCTGTTACAACGCGCGTTGCGGCATGCTCACCGGGCGACGACGGCGGAGACGATCACGGTCCGGCAGATGCAACTCGGACGCATCATGGATGACCATGGCGTCGCGACCGTCAACTTCCTGAAGATCGACTGCGAGGGCAGCGAGTACGAAATCTTGCGCAGCCTCGAACCGACGCATTGGGCGAGGATCGAACGCGTTGCGATCGAGTATCACGATTTCGGTCGCGAACGCCGTCACGGCGAGCTGATGCAAATCCTGCGCAGCAATGGCTTTGAGGTCGAGACCGTCCGCACCGCTCTGGAGCGCTTATGTGCCCTGATCGGTACGCCAATGGGTATGATCTGGGCCAAACGGCCGCTGCCGGTCTAGACCGTACCGGGTTGCATCGAGCCCTACCGAGGACGGTATTCACCGGTCTCGGGGTCTTGCCTTAATTTCGGCAGTGCATCGCGATTGACCGCCTCGGCAACGGGCTCTGCGCGCACTTCGTCCAGTTCGGCGTTGACCCGCAATACCTCGCGGACGCACCAGCGCACCAGGACCACGGTCCCCATCAATCCCAGTGCCAAGGCAAATACCGGCGGCATTTGGTCCCTCCGCTTTTTAGTCGGGCCGAATTAAAGCCCGTAACGCGCCCACAGGGCGCGTGCTTCAAGCGCCGAAATCATGTCTTCCACAAGGCCGGTCTGGGCAAGGCCGCCGGCCATCAAATCGCCGCGAGCGGCACCGAACAAACGCCGCCCGAACCAGCCGCGATCGGCGGAAATCAACGGTGTCCAGACCTTGTCGCCGAAACGCTGCCGCAAGACCGAGCGCAGATCGCCGATACCGTCGACCAGACCGAGATCAAGGGCCCGGCGCCCGGTCCAATATTCGCCGCTGAACAGGCCGTCCTCGCCGGCGAGCTTGCCGCCACGCCGGGACTTCACCAGCGCGATGAAATCGTCATGGATTTCGCGCTGCAATTTCTTCAGCCGTTCGACATCCTCGGCGTTCTCCGGCAGGAACGGATCGAGCATGGCTTTATGCTCGCCCGAGGTGTAAAGCCGGCGCTCGATACCGAGCCTTTCGATCAGCTTGTCGAAACCGAAGGAGCCGCCGACCACGCCGATCGAACCGACAATCGAATTCGGATCGGCGATGATCTCATCGGCGGCGCAAGCGATCATATAACCGCCCGAAGCCGCAGCGTCCTCGACGAAGGCAATCACCCGCCGGTTTTTCTCCTCTGCCAGGTCGCGGATGCGGCGAAAGATCAGGTGCGATTGTGCCGGCGAGCCGCCCGGCGAGTTGATGGCGAGCGCAACCGCTGCCGCATTGCGCATGCCGAACACACGATCAAGCGTGCGGGCGATGCCCGCCATTGAAAGGCCGCCCCGCAGCGGGGTCGAAAGACCGATGACGCCGGTCAACCGCACCACCGGCACGACCGGCCGGTCGCGGCGGAACCGTTGGGGGATCAAATCCAATAACATCGTCCGAGCGCGCGTCCAGCCGCCGCGCAAATCGTCGCCGGTCAGAGGTTCAGCCATGAAATCCACATAAGCGGTGACCAGGATGCACTCAAGTAACCGTTTGTTAACCTGCTAAAATGCTTGATGCCCCGCGATATCTCCACCGCAATGAACGGACCGGCGCAATGAAGATCTATGTGCTTTTGATGCTGATCGGCGTGATCGTCAGCATGTCGTACATCCCCTTCCGCCGAGCCAAACCCACGGCGGCGCCATCGCCCGAATCGGCGGCGGCTAACGGTTAGCGCCGAACCTTCATCTCTTTGCCAAAGGCAACGCAGCCGCTTCGCGCAAAACCGCCTCAGCTTCCTCGGTCGGCTTGCCTACAGCGTCGGCGAGAACGAAACCCGGCAATAGCGAGAGCGGCGCGCGGCTTCCCTTGATCGCACGCACAAGTACGCGGATCGCCGGAGCGGCGGGTTTGGAGTGAACCGGCAGGACCGCGACGGCGCCGAAGCCGTCCGCCAAAGCGGCCAGAATCGCATCGAGGCCATCCGCCCGCCAGATCAACGTCACGACGCCGGCGGGCCGGAGCAAGCGCGACGCGGTACGCAGCCAGCGATGGAGCGTGTCCGGCCCGGCCCGACGGGCCAGGCGGCGGCCGCGATCAGGCGAAGGATTGTGCGCGGCATTGAACGGCGGATTCATCAACACGTGATCGACCCGGCCAGGGGCCAAGCCGGCGGCCGTGAAGGCCGCCGGCCGCGCTGCGGCATCGAGGCAAACGGCGCGCACCCGCTTTGCAAGATTGTTGCGCGCGGCATTGACGCCGGCGAGCTGCACAAGATCGTCCTCGATCTCGACCAGTGTTACCGCCACGTCCCCGACGCGTCGCGCTACCGCCAAACCGGCTGCACCCACGCCGGCGCCAAGATCGACGAGGTGCGCGCCAGGCCGCGCCGAACATGCCGCCGCCAACAGAATCGCGTCATGGCCGACGCGATGGCCCTTGCGCGGCTGCCGCAACACCAATCGGCCGCCGAGCACGGCGTCGTCGCTGGTCGGCGCACGCTCAGCGGCCATCGCGCCAAATCTCGTGCGCGAAGCCCGCGTTTTCGAGCAGCGTCTGCGCGGTCTTGAGCTGATCATCGCCAACCAGGATGCGGCGCGGGAAAATACCGATCGAGCCTTCCAGCACGCTGATGTTCTGATCGACCACCATATGATGGATATGCGCGCCCTTCAGCAGCGCCTCGATCGCCGAAACCACAACTGCGTCATTGGTGCGGACAAGCTCGCGCAAAGCGCCCTACCCTTCGCCGCCTGACGCGGCGTTAGCCTGGCGGCAAACGATTGCCGGCAGCAAGCGCTATAATTGCCAGCCAGCCGCCGTCTGGCTATAAGCCATTATTCCACTTTCTCTCGTAAAGAACTTGACCTTCGATGGCTGATACGTTGCGCATGGGAGCCGCGACGTCGCATCCCGGCGTCGCTTCGCCGTTCGAACGCCTGGCCCCGCTCGGCTTCGGCACCGGGCTCCTCGTCATCTGCGGTTTTATGCTGGCGTCGTTTCTGATTGCCGGCTTCTGGTTTCCCTATTGGCGCGTCGCCGATATGGATTTCTGGGTCGTCTACAATGCCTTTCTGCTCAACACGCCGTTGCCGCAGGAATACTTCGATCATCCCGGTTATCTGAGCATTCTGCTGTTGAGTTACTGGCTGCGCGCCCTGCACGCGGTCGGACTCGTCCACGTGGCATCGCTTTCGGGCGTTCCTCCTGTCAGCGACGCCGCCGGTTTTGCCGATACCTGGATGCGCGCGACGCAAGCCGGCCGCGTTCTGTCGTTCTTGTTCATGATTTCCTACGTCGTCGCCTTCTCTTGTCTCGTGAAGACGATCGTCGGCGACCGCCGGATCGCCGGGCTTGCCGGATTTTTCCTTGCCTGCGCCGGTGGACTGACCATGCAGATGCGCATCATGCGCACCGAGCTTCTGGCCACCGGCTTTTTCATGATCGCACTGCTGATCCTGATCGCGGTGGCGAAACAGGGCGAGCGGGCGTGGCGGCCGGCGGCGGTTGGCTTGGCCAGCCTGTTGATCACTTTGGGCATGCTTAACAAGATCCAGATCTTGTTTCTGATCTGCGCCCTGCCCGCTTTGCTGCTACCATTTGGTCCCGAGACGGCACCGCGAGGGGGCTTTTGGCGGCAGTCGCGTTACGCCCGGCCGGCCGTCGCAGCGAGCGCGATTGTCGCGGCGGTGGCGGTTTATCTGGCGAAGGACATCGTCATCGCCGGGATGGCGGGGAGGATCGGCGCATCGCTGCGGATCGGCTCAGCGATCTATCTGCCGGCATTGGCGGCCTGGATCGGCATTGCCATGACGGTCTATGCGCTACTGTGGCGAGTACCGGCGACGGAGACGCTTGCCGCCATGTTCGCGGTGATAGCCGGATGCATGATCGGCCTGCTGGCGCTCGATATCCGCTACAACGTCATGAATGCCGTGGTGGTGTTCCATCCCATGGAGCAGATGTTCTCGTGGGCGTCGGGCGCCGAGCCCGACATCGTCAACGCTTCCACCCGCTACGCGTTTCTGCTGCGATCGATCGTCGGGGTGATCGCGCGGCACGTCTACCTGCTCCACCCTTCGTCGCGCCCAACGATTTTTATCGAATGGTTCGTCGTTGCAGCGACGGTGATCGCAATCCATCGGCGAAAGTGGATGCTCGTCGCACAGGTGGCGCCGCTGATGCTCACGGTCTGGTGCGTCGACACGCTGAGCATGGGACGCGGCCTCAAGCAGGAATATTTCACCCTGACCGATCCGCTAATCATCATCGCCGCGGCGCTTTTGATCGCCCAGCTGGCAGAGCTGCAATACCATCGCTGGACCTATCGCCTCGGCGCTTTGCTGATTGCGGCGAACGCGGTCATCAGCCAGTTCGAGCCGGTCAAGCAAGCGTATCTGCGCAAGGAAGGCCCCGAAATCTGGTGCCACCTTTATCCCTATGCCGTGCGCATCGAGCACTACCCGTTCTGCCCGCCCTCGCCGGGACGCGGCTGACGTACCGCCGGTTCAGCTCCGCCGTCTTTCCTCGCCCGGCGCCCGCAATTGAAGATACGCGAGCAGCCGCAGTTCGCGACGACCGCGGGTGACGGTATCGAGAATCAGACCGCACGCAACCGAGAGGAAGGCAAGCAGCATCAAGCCGGTCGAAAGCACGGCCGTCGGCAGGCGCGGCACTAGGCCTTCTTCCAAATAGGTGCTGAAAATCGGCACCGCCAATCCGATCGAAATCAACGCGAACGCAAGTCCCAGGATGCCAAAAAACACCAGTGGCCGCTCGGACCGGAACAGCCTTTGAATGGTCCACAGGATGCGAAAGCCGTCTTTCCAGGTGGAAAGCTTCGAGGCCGATCCACTCTGCCGCGCATAATAAGGCGTGGCAATCTCGGCCACCGGCAACTCAAGCTCAAGGGCATGCACGGTCAGCTCGGTTTCGATCTCGAAACCACGGGACAGAATCGGAAACGATTTGACGAAACGGCGGGAGAAGGCGCGGTAGCCGGACAGGATATCAGTGAACGAGCGGCCGAAAATGTAGGCGACGAAGCCGGTGAGCAAGCGGTTGCCGGCGCGATGGCCGCGGCGATAGGCGTCCACATCCTTGTCGACACGGGCGGCCACCACCATGTCGAGGCGCTCTTCGACGAGCTTGCCGATCATTTTTACCGCACTCGGCGCGTCATAGGTGGCGTCGCCGTCGACCAGAAGGTAGATGTCGGCCTCGACGTCGTTGAACATCCGCCGCACCACGTGGCCCTTGCCCTGATTGGGCTCGCGACGAACCATCGCGCCGGCCGCGTGGGCGGCCGCGGCGGTGCCGTCGGTGGAATTGTTGTCGTAAACGTAGATCGCCGCATCGGACAGCGCTGCGCGGAAATCGGCGACGACCTTAGCGATGGCGTGCTCTTCATTATAGCACGGTACCAGCACCGCCACCTGGAAGTGGCTTGCCCAAGTGCTTGCGGGATTCCCGTTCGCCATTGCCCCTACCGAATCGCCGTCATTCGCGCCGCATGTCATCATGGCGGCAAGGACCTCGCCAGTGGTCGAAAATTTTTCATGCGGCTGCCGGCGCACTTGCCGCCTCACCATAGCGTTTCTATGCTCAGCCGTCGCGTGTGGAGAAGACTTTCGTGGCAGTCATCGTACCGTTCGGAAGCCCCGGCAAACCCTCAATCGATCCCCTGGTCGATCTCGTGGCTGCAGACATGGAGCGCGTCAACGGCGTCATCCTGGCCCGCACCGGTTCGGAAGTGACGATGATCCCGGAGGTCGCCAACCACCTGATCAATTCCGGCGGCAAGCGGCTGCGTCCAATCCTGACGCTGGCTTTGGCGCGGCTCACCGGTTACGACGGCGACGGCCATATCAAGCTCGCCGCCGCGGTTGAATTTATGCACACCGCGACCCTCTTGCATGACGACGTGGTCGATGAAAGCGAATTACGGCGGGGCAGGTTGGCGGCGCGCATGCTGTGGGGCAACGAAGCCAGCGTTCTGGTCGGCGATTTCCTGCTCGGTCAGGCGTTCAAGATGATGGTCGAGGTCGGCAGCCTCAAGGCGCTGGACATTCTCTCCTCGGCAGCAGCGGTAATCGCCGAGGGCGAGGTCATGCAGCTTGCCGCCGCCAAGAACACCGCTACCACGGAAGATGAGTATATTGCGGTGATCCGCGCCAAGACCGCCGAGTTGTTCGCGGCCGCGTGCGAAGTCGGCCCGGCCTTGTCGGCGCGGCAAAAAGCCGAGCAGGCCGCCTGCCGCTCGTTCGGCATGAATCTCGGTATAGCCTTCCAATTGGTCGATGACGTACTCGATTACGGTGGCGCCGCCGCAAAGCTCGGCAAGAACATCGGTGACGACTTTCGCGAGGGCAAGATCACGCTGCCGGTCGTGCTGGCGTTCCGTCGCGGCAACGACGGCGAGCGCGAATTCTGGCGGCGGGCGTTGGAGCGGGGCGAGGCGACCGCCGCCGATCTCGAACATGCCATTGGGCTGATGACCAAACATCGCGCGCTTGAGGACACGCTCGGTCGCGCCCACCATTACGGCGCCATAGCGGGCGACGCGCTTGCGTTGTTCCCCGCCTCGCCGATGAAAACGGCCCTAACTGAAACGGTCGATTTCTGCGTCGCGCGCACGCATTAAACTCTTTGGGATCGTGCGTTAGCGCAACGTCGTCGGCTGCACCCACCATTGCCGGTATTTGCCGGCCACGGTTTTGGCCGCTGCGCCGGCGGCGCCCAATGTCTCAAAGAGCGCAAAGCAGGTGGCGCCCGATCCGGACATGCGCGCAAGCTTGCAACCGGCAAGCGAACGCAAAGCCGCGAGCACTTCGGCAATCGCCGGCGCCAGCGCCATCGCCGGTCGCTCCAGGTCGTTGGTCTGCGCCGCCAGTTGCCGTAAGAGCCGATCGCGATCCAACGGCTTGGCGAAGCCGTCATCGAGCGGTGCGCCCAGGCCAGTACCTGGCTTCCAGCCGGCAAAGACCGCCTTGGTCGCGACCGCCACGCCCGGATTGACCAGCACGGCCGGCAGCGCCGGCAAAGCGATCGGTTTTGAGAGTATTTCGCCAATGCCGCGCATGATGCGCGCGCGCGGATCGAGACATACCGGCACATCGGCACCGGTTGCCTCCGCTGCCGCGCGCAAAGCCGGGTCGCTGCGCGCAATTTTGTTCGCCCGCGCGAGTAGCCGTAGCGCGGCGGCCGCGTCGGCGGAGCCGCCGCCAAGGCCGGCTGCGACCGGCAACCGCTTGTCGAGATGGAAAGCGCCGACCGTGAGATTTGGCCACCGGGCGACCAATGCACGGGCCGCCTTGAGCACGAGATTATCGTCACCCTCACCTGCTTGCGCTGCGCCCGGCCCGCGCACGGCAAGTTTCAGTTCATCGCCGCGGGAAAAGGTCAGACCGTCGCTGAAATCGGCGAATGCAACGAGACTCTCGATGTCGTGATAGCCGTCGCTGCGCCGGCCAATGACTCGCAGAGTCAAATTGACCTTGGCCGGCGCGTTCTCAACCAGCGGAGCCGGCAAGGAGCAACCTCAGCCGCCGTTACCGGCCTTTTTCGTCTTGACCGCATCAGCCGCGGAAGACGTGTCGTCCGGCAGACCGGCCCGGAGCTTTTCCTCGATCTTCGGCAAATCTTCCGGTTCGGGGTTCGAATCCTTGGCGTGCGTCCATTGGAAGCGCGCTTCCAGGACCCGGCCAACCCGCCAGTAGGCATCGCCGAGATGATCGTTGATGGTGGGATCCTCGGGCTTAAGCTCAATCGCACGCTCGAGGTCCTTCACCGCCTCGTCGTAGTTGTGGATGCGAAAATTCGCCCAACCGAGCGAGTCGACGATGTAACCGTCATCTGGCCGTTGCTCGACCGCACGCCGGATCATGTTCATGCCCTCGTCCAGGTTAGTGCCCTGATCGATCCAGGAATAGCCGAGATAATTGAGCACCAGCGGTTGATCGGGAAACAGCTCAAGCGCCTTCTTCAAGTCGGCTTCCGCGGCCGGCCATTGATGCGACCGCTCGTAGCAGATGCCGCGATAATAGAACAAAACCCAGTTCGATTTCTCCGGCGTCGGGATGTTGGCAATCGCCTTGCCGTAGACGTCGGCGCAGTTGGCGAAATCCTTACGGCCACGCAAAATATTGGCGAGCGCGATGATGGCTTCGTTGTCTTTCGGATGCTCGGCGATCAGCTGTTGCAGCCGGCTCTTGGCTTCATCGGTGCGGTCCAGCGCATCGAGATCGGATGCGATCTGGATTTCGGCGTTGCGATGGAGCGGCGAGGACGCCGGGATGCGATCATAGACCGCAATGGCGAGGCTGGGCTTCTTCAGCGACTCGTAAAGATCGGCAAGCGAAAGCAGCGCCATCGCATGATTTGGCTCAAGATAGAGGGCAAGTTGCAAATAGATCAGCGCCAGATCTTCGCCGCCGCGGCGGCCGATTGACGAGCCGATCTGGTAAAGGGCTTCGGCACCGCCGTTTTGCGCGGAATCAACGAGCCGAGGCAATGCGCCACCTGTTGACCGGACCTCCTCGCGGCGGCGATCGAGCGGTGCAAGCTTCATCGCCGTCCGCGGACCAACGACGCCGTCGACACTGACGCCGTTGCGCCGCTGAAATTCCCGGACCGCAAGTTGAGTGCGGTGGCCATATACGCCATCGGCCGGGATGCCGAGCTTGGTCTGCAACTCTTTTACGGTCTCGCCATGCGAGCGCACCGACAATCCGTTTTTATCCGGTTCCTCGGCCGGAGGTTGTGCGTCGGATGCGGCCTTCGAATCGGCCGGGCCGAGTTCCTCCAGCATTTTGACGATCAGCGGATGATCGGGAACGCCGGCGCTGAAATCCATCAACACCTTGCGCGCCGCGTCGCTCTTGCCGTTACGCGACAGCCAGCTTGCGTAAGCCTGAACGGTGCGCAGCGCCATTGCGTCGGCCTTATAAGCGCGCTCGTAGCGCTTGCCCGCCTCCGGCTCATTGTTGGCGACGTCGAGAATCATCCCGGCATGCGCATCCTTGAAGATGGCGTACCAGTCCGGGCCGGCGAGCTTGTCGAGAGTGTCAACCGCGTCGTGGGTGTTGCCCGCGCCGGCAAGCGCCCAGGCCGCAAGCAACGTCGCCGTCAGATCGGTGACTGGGCCGCGCACCGATTGCGTGAAATTTTGGCGCGCCGCGGCGTATTGTTTTTGCTTGAGCGCCCTCACTCCGATCACCAGCCGCGCGATGCGGTCGTTGCGGTCGATCTGGACGAGGCGCTCGGCAAGTTTGCCGGCTTCGTCGATGTCGCCGTCGCCTAAGACGGAAAGGAAGCTGCGGCTGAGAACGTCGGAATTACGTGGATCCGATTTAAGAACATTGAGGTAATAGGCGGCGGCCGTGGCCGAGTCGCGCTCGACTCCGGCGTGCCGCGCAGCCAGATAGCTGCCGGACGCGGTGTCGCGCGCGAGCTCCTGCTGAGTCGGGACCTCGGCAGCCAGCGCCGGCGTGAAGGTTAGGAGAACAAAGGCGCCAGCAAAGGCTGTGCGCCGTAGCAGCAGCGGATGAGTCAACGATGGCTCCATTCGACGACGTGACGCTAGCAAGGGAATCAGCGCGCCGGGTCCGGTTTAAGCGCGCGAGAATGGCCCTTTTGCCACCCTCCCGCAAGCGCGCAAGCCATTTAGGCCCGAAGGGAGGCGAAATCGCGGCAGCACGATCGTGTTGATTTGACGCTTAAGTTTCGGCGCTGCGCCTGCTCATCACATATTCGGATAATTCGGCCCGCCACCGCCCTCCGGCGGAACCCAATTGATGTTCTGGTTCGGATCTTTGATGTCGCAGGTTTTGCAGTGAACGCAATTCTGCGCGTTGATCACGTAGCGGGGCTGACCGCCCTCCTCGACCCACTCATAGACACCGGCCGGACAATAACGCGCCGATGGGCCCGCATATACGTCATGTTCGGACGATTTTTGCAGAGCCGGATCGCGCACGACGAGATGAACCGGCTGGTCTTCTTCGTGGTTGGTATTGGACAAATAGACCGAGGACAACCGGTCGAAGGTCAATTTGCCGTCGGGCTTCGGATAGGCGATCGGCCGGCATGCGGCCGCTGGCTTCAGCGTGGCGAAATCGGGCTTGCCGTGCTTGAGCGTGCCGATAAGCGAAAAACCGAGCGTGTTGGTCCACATATCGAAGCCGCCGAGCGCGACACCCGCCAGCGTTCCGAACTTCGACCATAACGGCTTGGCATTTCGCACGCGCCACAGATCGCGTCCGATCGGCGTTCCGCGCCAGGCCGCGTCATAATTTGCCAGCTCGTCATGCGCGCGGCCGGCGGCAATTGCTGCGGCGACATGCTCGGCAGCGAGCATACCGGAGAGCATTGCGTTGTGGCTGCCCTTGATGCGCGGAACGTTCATGAAGCCGGCGGCGCAACCAACCAACGCGCCGCCCGGAAAGGCGAGCTTCGGCACCGACTGCCAGCCGCCTTCGGTCAGCGCGCGGGCGCCGTAACAAATACGCTTGCCGCCGGCGAAGGTATCGCGCACCAGCGGATGGGTCTTGAAACGCTGCAGCTCCTCGAACGGCGAGAGATAGGGATTGGTGTAATTCAGGTGGACGACAAACCCGACCGAGACGAGATTGTCGCCGTAATGATAAAGAAACGAACCGCCGCCGGTGGAATTGTCGAGCGGCCAGCCCATTGTGTGTTGCACCAATCCTTTGCGGAAGTTTTGCGGCGCGACCTGCCAAAGCTCCTTGAGCCCGATGCCGAACTTCTGCGGCTGCCGATGTTCGTGCAGCGCGAATTTGGCGATCAAGGATTTGGACAGGCTGCCGCGGGCGCCTTCGGCGAATAACGTGTATTTGGCGCGCAGTTCCATGCCACGGGTGAAGCCGGACTTTGCGTGGCCGTCTTTGCCCAATCCCATGTCACCGGTAGCGACGCCGGCAACCGCGCCGTTGTCGAACAACACCTCAGCGGCGGCAAAGCCCGGGTAAATTTCGACACCGAGCGCTTCGGCTTTTTTTGCCAGGTAGCGGCAAACGTCGCCGAGCGAGACGATGAAGTTGCCGTGGTTGTTCATCAGCGGCGGCAGCATGAAATTCGGCAGTCGCACCGCGCCGGAATGTCCGAGCACAAAAAAACGGTCGGACGTAACCGGCGTATGTTCGAATGCCGCCTCGCTTCGCCATTCGGGAAGGAGGCCGTCAATTCCGATTGGATCGATCACCGCGCCGGAGAGAATGTGCGCGCCGACCTCGGAGCCCTTCTCGACCACGACGACCGAGATTTCCGGCGATAACTGCTTGAGCTTGATGGCGGCCGCGAGTCCGGCCGGCCCGGCGCCAACCACGACCACGTCGAACTCCATCGCCTCGCGGGCAGGAAGTTCCGCTGCATTCATGGTCTGCTCCGCAAATAACCAAGTGGATATGACGATTGTTCACGAAATCAGCGGGCTGACAATCGCTTGGCGGCTCGTTACTGGCCTTGCCTGCCACTTGCCGGTAAAGTCCTTCATTTGTTGCCGCTCGGCAAATGCTTGGCAACGCGGCCGGTAAACTCGTTCTAGCGCATGACTGTTTCGACCAAAGGCGCCCGCGAAATCATCTCCTTCTATCGAGAAGCCGGGGTCGATACGCTCGTTGGCGAGGAGCCGATCGACCGCTTTGCCGATGAAGCACCGCCGAGTACGGCGTCCCCTCCGCCGGTTCCGACGCCGAAGTCACGCGGCCCCGCGCCTTCGGTTACCGCTGCCGACGGACGCCCGCTTTTCCAAGCTGCACCGGTCGCGCCGGAAACCGCCATCATGGCGGCGCGGCAAGCCGCCAAAAGCGCGGCGACGCTGGACGCGTTGCGCGCGCTGCTTGAAACCTTCGAGGGTTGCATGTTGCGCGCGACGGCAACACAGCTTGTGTTCGCCGACGGCAACCCGAACGCCCGCGTCATGTTTGTCGGCGAAGCGCCCGGACGCGACGAGGACCTTGCCGGCAAGCCGTTTGTCGGCCGCTCGGGAAAACTGCTCGACCGCATGATGGCGGCGATCGGGCTCGACCGCAGGCAAGCCTATATCGCCAACATCGTGCCCTGGCGTCCGCCCGGCAACCGCACGCCGACGCCGCACGAAAGCGCCATCTGCCTACCGTTCATCCATCGCCAGATCGAACTTGCCAATCCGGACATCCTCGTCTGTCTCGGCCAACCGTCGACGCAAACATTGCTGCACACCCGGGAAGGCATCACCAGAACGCGCGGCCGCTGGTTCAAGTTCGACACCGGCAGCCGCGAAATCCGCGCGCTCGCCACCTATCATCCGGCTTTCCTGTTGCGAAGCCCGCTGCAAAAGCGGCTCGCCTGGCGCGATTTCCTGGCCTTGCAGAAAGAGTTGGCAGGCTGATCGCAGCCGCTACGTATCTGACAACGAATGTCAACGGGCGGCAGATACCGGCGGCGACACCGCCGCTGTCGGCGCTGCGGCTGGCCTGATGACTCCCCAGCCGATCAAGAGCGGCGGCAACCGCCCACGCACCGGCCGCGAAAAACTGCGCGGCACTTCCGGTGCGAGATCAGGAAAGCGCGCCTTGATCTCCGGCGGCGGCGTTGGATTGGTATCGAGGGTCGGCCACACGATCACGGCGCCCTTTTCCCGGATGTCCTGAGCGGTCACCCAGGGTGAGCGCGCCGGATCGGCGGCGAAATAAACACTCGGACGGCTTGGCGCTGCGAGCGCGATCAATTCGGCGAGGTGTTCGTCCCCGCTCACGACCGCGAGCGAGCGTCCGGTGCGGCGGGCGAAGCTGTCGCCGAAGTAGCGGCCCATCGCGGTCGCCGGCTCTGCCACCCGCAGTTCGGTGCCGGTGGTCCATGGCAGCACCGCGATCACCACCGGGATGAAAAATGCCGGCACCAGCAGGAGGCCGGCCCAGGCATAGCCGAGGATGCGTTGATGATGCAGTTCTATGCTGCCGCCGGCGGCCAGCACAGCGGCAAGTCCGGAGAGCACCAACAAGGGCGCTGCACCGCCGACCGGAAAGCGTTCGCCGGCGAGCACGGTGACGATGGTTGCCAGCAGCGCCGGCACCAGCGCGAAAGCGCATACGAAGGTCACCGCGTCAGGCGTAACCGGCGCGCGGGTGACCGCCGGCGCGGGCTGCGCGCGGGTGCGTGGCCAGCCGCTCGCCAGCACCACCAGAACGGCGAGACCGGTATGCGCAATCAGCAGCGCCGCGACGAGTCGCAGCCAGGCCGCCGCATTGGCAGTGGCGACGCCGGCGTCGCGCAGCCGCATGATCGCCGGCAGCAGAGCGACGCCGGAACGTTCAAGCCAATAGACGTGCACACACAAAAATCCGATCAGCCCCGCCAGAACGACCCACGGCACAGGCGCACGCGCGGCGGCGCGCCCGTGTTCGGTCAGCGCGGTTACCAACAAAAGCGCGGCAAACAGGATGAGCGCACCGTCGCTGGTCATCAAAAGGAGCGCTACCGCTCCGCCCAGCGCGTACCAATATTCGCGCCGGTCTTCGATTGCCGCCCGCCAGTAGAACAAAAGCGTTGCCGACCACAGTGCCATGGCAAGGATCGGCGGTCCGAAATCCGGTGTCGGCACTGCAAAAACGGAAATACCGACCATCAGCAGCACCGCCATCGCTGCATGCGTTGCGCCGACAATGCTGCGGCCGAGCGCGAACACGCACCAATACGTCCCGATCAGACAAAGCTGCGACAGCACGTAGACGCCGAACAAACCGGCGGCGCGGAACGCGATTTCCGCGAGCCAATAAGCGAGCGGCGGGCCAAAGTCGCCGTTGAGCTGGAATTGATGGCTGACGGCAAGCAGTTCGGGCAGCCCGCCGGGCGGCGCGGCATAGAAGATGAGCGGGACCAATATCCACAGCACCGCCTGCGCCAGCGTCGCCAGCCAGAACACCAGCAACGGACGCGCGCGCAGACCTTCCAGATAGAGGGGAACGTGAAACATCGAAGTCCCCAGCGGCGTGCCGTCTTAAGGCTGCGCAGCTAGAGAGGCAATATCGCGGTCACGACGTCGTCGATGTCGGCCAATTCGGCCAATGCGCCGGCCACCGGGGAGAATGACCTGCGGTGATGCACCGTCGGTCCGAGCCGCTCCAGCGCGGCAAAATGCTCCGGCACGCTGTAGCCCATGTGGCGCTCGAACCCGTAACCCGGATGCGCGGCGCCGAGGCAAGTCATCAGCCGGTCGCGCGTCACCTTGGCGACGATCGAGGCCGCTGCGATCGAAGCAATCAATCCATCGCCACCGATCACCGCCTGACAATCGCAGCCGGCATCGATCCGGTCGCGGCCGTCGACAAACACCAGCTGCGGCTTCACCGGCAGCGAGACGACCGCACGTGCCAGCGCCCACAGCGACGCCCGTAGGATGTTGTCGCGATCGATGCGCGACGGCGGCGCCATCGCTACCGCCACCTGCGCACGCGCGCAGATGCGCGCGTACAGCACCTCGCGCCGCTCCGGCGTGAGCCGTTTGGAATCGTCGAGGCCGCGCGGAATATTGTCGGGATCGAGGATGACAGCGGCTGCCACTACCGGGCCGGCGAGCGGCCCGCGACCGGCCTCATCGCAGCCCGCAATCGGCCACACGCCTCGCTTGAGCGCGGCGCGCTCGCGGCGAAAGGTCGGGCGGACGATCTCTTCGTCGAGCGGCAGGCGCGGCGCGGCCTTGGCGGCGGTGCGACTCATGCCGCCATCTTGACCACGGCCGCCCGTGATCCGCAACGCGGATCACGTAGCCCGGATGAGCGCAGCGACATCCGGGGTCTCTGCTTACCGGCGCACAACCCCGCATTTCGCTGCGCTCATGCGGGCTACATCTTCAGCCGAACAAACTGAGCTGATCCGAGGCTGCAAGCGGCGGGCGGAAATGCTCCGTGGTGGTCTTCACGCTGGTCGCGTTGAAGCCGAGCTTTTCGCAGGCGATCTCGAACCGCCGCCCGATCATCCAGGCGATCGGGCCGGTGCCGGTCATGCGCTGGCCGAAACTCGAATCGTAGTCCTTGCCGCCGCGTATGTCGCGGATGAGCTTGAACACGTGCCGATGCCGGTCGGGGAAATTCTCCATCAGCCATTCGCGGAACAGGTCGCGCACCTCGAGCGGCAAGCGCAGCAGCACGTAGCCGGCGTGGCGCACGCCGGTCGAAGCAACAGCTTCGAGGATGCGCTCGATTTCGGCGTCGTTGATCGCCGGAATGACCGGGGCAACCAGCGTCGAGGTCGGGATTCCGGCATTGACCAATTGGCGCAGCGCCTCCAGCCGGCGCGGCGGCGTTGACGCGCGAGGCTCCATGACCCGCGCAAGCTTCGGGTCGAGTGTCGTCACCGATAGCGCCACTTTCACCAGGTCGCGTTTCGCCATGCGCGCGAGGATGTCGAGGTCGCGCAGCACCAGCGCCGACTTGGTGACGATGCCGACCGGATGGCCGGCGCGCTCCAGCACTTCGAGGATGCGGCGCATGATCTGATAGCGGCGTTCGATCGGCTGATACGGATCGGTGTTGGTGCCGATGGCGATGATCTTCGGCTCGTAGCCGGGCGCCGATAATTCGCGCTCCAGCAACTCCGGCGCGTTCGGCTTCATGAACAATTTCGATTCGAAATCGAGGCCCGGCGACAGGCCGAGATAAGCGTGCGTCGGGCGCGCGAAGCAATAAACACAGCCGTGCTCGCAGCCGCGATAGGGATTGATGGAGCGGTCGAAGGAAATATCGGGCGAGTCGTTGCGGGTGATGATCCGCCGCGTCGCATCGACCGTCACGCTGGTCTTGAACGGCGGCAGGTCGTCGATGTTCTGCCAGCCGTCGTCGAAGGCGACCCGGGCGAGCGTCTCGTAGCGCCCGGACGCATTGGAGCCGGTACCGCGGCCGCGGCGTCGCTCGCGGTCGATGGCGGTTCCCAACTCGCCCGCCGGCGCGGAGGGCAGCGGCGCCGGCGGGCGTTTCAACGCGGACGAACGGGTCATGGCTCGAACTCCGTCTTCAACCTAACGCGCCATGACGAACAAAACAAGAACAAATAGATGTGATTGGCGGAAAGG
>JASHSY010000334.1 GCA_030040825.1 Xanthobacteraceae bacterium | reverse complement strand
CGGCCGTCCAGTGTGAGACGCCTAGGCACTCGCACTTTGGCCGGACTTCATGGTTCTTCGCTGCGCGATCCTTGACGATTACCAGAACGTCGCGCTTTCTTCCGCTGACTGGTCGAAAGTCGGCAGCGACGTCGAGATCAAAGTCTTTAACGCGCATCTGGGCAGCGCCGACAAGGTTGTGGCCGCCCTCGAGGATTTCGCCATCATTTGCGCGATGCGCGAGCGCACCGCGTTCCCGCGCGCGGCGATCGAAGCGCTACCGTCGCTCAAGCTCCTGATTACCAGCGGCATGCGTAATGCCTCGATCGACCTCGCTGCCGCAAGAGACCGCGGCATCGTCGTTTGCGGCACGCCGTCGTTCGGCAGCGGGACTGCCGCGATTGCCACCGGCCTGATGCTCGAACTCGCCCGCCGCATCGGCTACGAAAACGCGCGGCTCAAAGCTGGCGTATCGTGGCAGAGCACGATCGGGCTTGATCTCGAAGGGATGACGCTCGCCCTCCTCGGCCTCGGCAAGCTCGGCACACGCATGGCCGAGATCGGCCGCGCCTTCAAGATGACCGTCGTCGCTTGGAGCCAAAATCTTACGCCGGAAAAATGTGCCGAAGCCGGCGTCATCTACGCAAGCCGCGACGAACTGTTTCGCGGTGCCGACTTTCTTTCGGTCCACCTTCAGTTGTCGGATCGCACCCGCGGCCTAGTCGGAGCGCGTGAATTGAGCTTGATGAAAAAATCCGCCTACTTGATTAACACATCGCGCGGACCGATCGTCGAAGAAGCCGCTCTACTGACGGCCTTGGGTGACAAGCGCATTGCCGGCGCAGGTCTTGATGTTTTCAACGTCGAGCCGCTTCCAGCCGATCATCCCCTGCGCAAGCTCGACAATGTCGTACTCACGCCGCATCTCGGCTACGTGACCGAGCAGAACTACCGGGCCTTTTACATCGGAATGGTGGAAGACATCCGCGCCTTCCTCGATGGCGCCCCGGTGCGCGTGTTGACGTAACGCTGTGTCAGCCGTGGCGGATCTTCAGCGCCAGGATAGTCACGGTGATGGCAAACGTAACCAGGCTCGAACCGATCAGGGGTGCGTCGACGATCGCCAATCCGTAGACTAGCCATAACAGCACACCGACGACGCATAACAGCGTGCCCGGCAGCGAGATGGCGCGGGTTTCACGATCCCGAATGATTTTGGCCGCCTGGGGCACCCAGCAGACGGTGGTAAGAATGGCGCCCGTCGCGCCGATTGCATCGACTAGTTTCGGCGTCATTTCATCTCCTGCGACCGGTTCCTTTCAGACTTGGCGACACTGCTTGGCCAAACCAGTTTGATCGAATCAGAGCCGGCGAATCATTTTTGACTCTAGTTCGATGCTGTGTGGCCACGATGACATTGCCAATGCGCGGTCCAGCAATGTCATCGGCGCGTCACGCATGAATCGTAGAATCATCAAGGCGTTGGGTTAGTTTTGTTGCAGGCCCGTTGGGTCTGCTGCGGTGCCAACATCCCGAACGAGTTCCAGCGCCTCGCGGAAAGCCACATGAACGTCTCCGAGCACACCGCCCGAGTCTTCGATACCGATCTAATCAAGCTCACTCAAATGGTCGCGCAGATGGGCGGCATCGCGCAGAACCAGATCACCGTCTCCATCGATGCCCTCGCACGCCGGGATATCACGCTGGCGCATCAGGTGATCGGCGCCGACGCCACTGTCGACGCCCTTCAGCGGCAGATTGAAGAGAAGGCGATCGCGACCATTGCGCTGCGTCAGCCGATGGCTGTCGACCTTCGCGCGCTGGTGGCGATGTTGCGCATCGCCGGCGATCTCGAGCGGATCGGCGACTTGGCCAAGAATATCGGCAAACGCGTCATCGCCGTCAGCGGCGATAGCTCTCAGCGCACCTTGATTCGCGGGCTCAAACGCATGGCCGCGCTCGTCGTGGCGCAGCTTGCGGCAGTGCTCGACAGCTTCGTCGACCGCAATCCGGGCAGCGCGATCAAAGTCTGGCAGGCCGACAAAGAGGTTGACGCGCTCTACGTTTCGCTGTTTCGCGAACTACTGACCTATTCGATGGAGGACCCAGGCACCATCTCGATGTGCATCCATCATCTGTTTTGCGCCAAGAACATCGAGCGGATTGGCGACCACGCCACCAACATCGCCGAGGCGGTGCATTACATGGTCGAGGGCCACGCCATAGCGGGCGAACGCCCCAAGGGGGACATTTCAAGCTATGTAGCCGGCATTTCCTCGATCGCTGCCAAGGTGCCGGCCTAGTTCTCAGTTTGTCCGCGAACTTGCGCCGTTAACGTCTTGTTAGGGTTAACATTCTATTGCTGAGCGGGGGCTCAAGCGGTTGGCGTGCTCGCGCCATGACGCTTGTTTTGGCAGCAATCGCAATGCGCCTGACCGGTACGATCAAGACTCGCCCTGCCCGCCTCGTGGCGTCGGCCACATGTCTTGTCATCCTCGCGGCGGCCACGGCTGGATGCCAGACGACGCAAACAACCGAGACGACCGGCGCATTGCCGGTGGCCGCGGTTGATGCTCCGAACGGCTCTCTCCAGCGCGATGAGGAAGTTCTCGGCCAGCAATATCGCGCCGATCCTACGAAAATCGATGTCGCGCTGCGCTACGCACAGGTCCTGCGAGCCAAAGGGCAACGGGCACAGGCGGTCGCCGTCCTCGAAAAGCTTTCGATCGAACACCCGCACGATAAAACGGTGCTCGGCGCTTATGGCCGCGCGCTGGCGGAGGCCGGAAATTTCGAGCAGGCGCTGGACGTCCTCGACCGCGCGCACAGTCCCGACCAGCCGGATTGGCATATCCTGTCGGCGCAGGGCGCCGTACTCGACCAGATGGGACGCCATGCCGACGCACAACGCCACTATCTCACGGCGCTGAAGATCGCGCCGAACGAACCGTCGATTCTCTCGAATCTCGGACTCTCCTACGCACTGTCGAAGGACTTGAAGAACGCCGAGAAAATATTGCGCCGTGCCGCGGCGCAGAAGCCGGTCGATCCGCGCGTGCGACAGAATCTTGCGCTGGTCGTCGGCCTGCAAGGCCGGTTCGCCGAAGCGGAAACCATTGCGCGCGCCGATTTGCCGCCCGACGAGGCCGCCGCCAACGTCGCGTATTTGCGTCAGATGCTGGCGCGCCGCAAAGACGCGCACGACCCCCGTCGCGCGACCGGCAGCACGAGTTAAGCTTGCGGCCCAGCCCACGATCCAATCGAGTTGGATCGGATCGCAGGCTAAATTTTCGTTGGAGCATGATCTTTTTCAGAAAACCGGCATCCGCCTCCGCATCAAGTCCGAGGGCAGCCTTTTCCGGACCGTGCTCTAATGCAGCGCCATCACACGGATGGCGGCCGGCCCGAGAATGACAATAAAAAGCACCGGCAGGAAGAACAGGATCATCGGCACCGTCAGTTTCGGCGGCAGGGCAGCCGCCTTCTTCTCGGCTTCCGACATCCGCATATCGCGATTTTCCTGCGATAGAACGCGCATGGTGGTGCCAAGCGGCGTGCCGTAGCGTTCCGCCTGCTGGAGCGCGATACACACGGACTTCACGCCTTCAAGTCCGACACGCTGCGACAGATTCTCGTAAGCCTGGCGGCGATCCGGCAGATAGGACAATTCAGCAGTTGTCAGCGTCAATTCTTCGGCCAGCGCAATCGATTGCGCCCCAACCTCCTCGCTGACTTTGCGGAAAGCCGCCTCAACCGACATGCCGGATTCAACGCAGATCAGCAACAGATCGAGCGCATCCGGAAATGCCCGCTTGATCGAGGTCTGCCGGTGCGTAATGCGGTTTTTAAGAAATAAATTCGGGCTGAGCACGCCGAAATAGGCGGCGCCGATCGATAGTGCGATCTTGATCGTCGCCGACTGATCGAGCTTGAGCACAAGAAAAACGTAGAACAATGCCGCACAGAACATGATCACCGGCATGATCATCCGGAAGAACAGGTAAGTGATATATGGAGCTTGGCCGCGGTAGCCGGCCTGCATCAACATCTGTCGCGCCTGCTCCTGGCCGAGCCATTTGTTGAGATTGAAATTATCGACCACCGTCTTCATGAACGCGCGAGGCGATTGCCGCAATGTCACTTTGCTGGCGTTGGCCGCCAGGCGCTCACGTTCCCGTTGACGGATTTTTTCGCGTTCGAATGCTACCGCCTTCATGCGCTTGCCAAGCGTGTCGCTCGCCAAGTACGGCATGGCCAGCGTCAGCACCGTCGCGCCGGCGGCGATCGCGGCGAACAACATCGCCAGGAAATGCGGATCGATATACCGGCTGAGCTGCTGAATCATGTTGCGATCAGAAATCGAAGTTGATCATTTTTTTCATCACGAAGACACCGCAGCTCATCCAAACGGCGGAGCCGGCGAGCATCAGCCGCCCGAGCGGCTCTGTCCACAAGAGCTCCATGTATTGCGGGCTGGTGATCCACACGAGAATCATGACGGCGATCGGCAACGCGCCGATGATCGCGCCTGAGGCCTTCGCCTCCATCGACATGGCCTGAATCTTGGCCTTCATCTTTTTGCGGTCGCGCAACACGCGCGAGAGATTGCCGAGCACCTCGGAGAGGTTGCCGCCGGCGCGTTGCTGGATCGAAATGACAATTCCGAAGAAGTTCGCTTCCGGCACGGGCATCCGTTCGAACAGTTTGAGGCACGCTTCACCGATCGGCATGCCGATTGTCTGGGTCTCCACGATCGCTCGGAATTCGCTGCGAATCGGTTCATCGGCGTCATTGGCGATCATTTTAAGGCTGTCGACCAGCGGCAATCCGGCCTTGATGCCGCGCACGATGACGTCGACCGCGTCCGGAAAGTTGTCGAGGAATTTTGCTTCCCGCCGTTTTTTGAGAAACGACAGTCCCCATAACGGCAGGCCGAAGCCGCCCGCAAAGCCGGCCGCCAGCGCCGCCATCAGGTTGCGACTAAGCAGGAAAACCGCGCAGAAACCGACGAAGCCAAGCGCGCCGGCGATGATCATGAAACGCTGCTTCGACCAACTCAGGCCGGCTTGCGCAATCCGCACCGCCAACGGCGCCCTTTTGGCTTTCTTGCTCCGTTCCTCGATCTCCTTGAGCGTACCCTCGACCTGCTCGCGCCGCGACTTTTGCGCCGCACGCGCCGCTTGGGCCGGCCGCCGGGACGCCATTGGTTCCGCCTTGGCAACGCTCGCCATGCGCCGTTCGGCGTTCCGCTCGCCGGACAGGATCGGATAAACGAATACCCAAGTCACGCCGCCAATCGAGGCCGTTACCAGAAAGAAAAGCACGTAAGCGTTCATCGCCGTTTCCCGGTCATTCGTTGCGGCGTGGCGATGCGGAAATCCTCTAACCGTATATCCGCGTCGTCACGCTAAACCCGCATCCGCTCCCTGCTATCGGTCATTTCGCTGGCATCAAGCGCGGCGGCGAGCCGCTGATCCTCACCGTAGTAGCGCGCGCGATCCCAGAATCTTGGGCGGCCGATACCGGTCGACTTATGTTTGCCAATGATATTGCCGTTCGCATCTTCGCCAAGAATCTCGTACAGGAACAAATCCTGGGTAACGATCACGTCACCTTCCATTCCCACGATTTCGGTGATGTGGGTGATGCGGCGACTGCCATCGCGCAGTCGCGAACCGTGGACGATCACGTCGATCGAACCGCAAATCATCTCGCGAATTGTGCGCGAGGGAAGCGAGTAGCCGCCCATCATGATCATGGACTCAAGGCGGGAAAGCGCCTCGCGCGGGCTGTTGGCATGCACAGTGCCCATCGAACCGTCGTGGCCGGTGTTCATGGCCTGGAGCAAATCGAATGCCTCCTGGCCACGAACTTCGCCAACGATGATCCGCTCCGGCCGCATACGCAGGCAGTTGCGTACCAGGTCGCGCATGGTGACCTGACCTTCGCCCTCCAGATTGGGCGGTCTGGTTTCCAGGCGGACCACGTGCGGCTGTTGGAGCTGCAATTCAGCGGCGTCTTCGCAAGTCACGATGCGCTCGTCGTGGTCGATGTAGCGGGTCAAGCAATTGAGCAACGTGGTTTTGCCGGAACCGGTCGAACCTGATACCAGCGTATTGACGCGACAGCGCCCGATCACCTTGAGGATGTCGGCGCCCTCCGGCGAGATTGAGCCGTATTTGACCAGCTGTTCGAGTGTGAGTTTTTCCTTGCGGAATTTGCGGATGGTCAATGCCGGCCCGTCGATCGCCAGCGGCGGCACGATGGCGTTGACGCGCGAGCCGTCCGGCAAACGCGCGTCGCAGATCGGCGAGGATTCGTCGACCCGGCGACCGACCTGGCTGACGATACGCTGGCAGATGTTAAGCAGCTGCTGGTTATCGCGGAAGCGGATGCCGGTCTTCTGAATCTTGCCGGCAACTTCGATGTAGACCGTGCCCGAGCCGTTCACCATGATGTCGGCGATCTCGTCACGCGCCAATAGCGGCTCGAGCGGGCCGTAACCAAGTACGTCGTTGCAGATGTCGTCGAGCAGATCCTCCTGCTCGGAGATCGACATCACGATGTTCTTGATCGCGATGATCTCGTTGACGATATCGCGGATCTCTTCACGTGCGGAATCGGCGTCGAGCTTGGCAAGCTGACCAAGATCGATGGCCTCGATCAGCGCGCCGAAAATCGTTCCTTTAGTCTCGTAATAGGATTCCGAACGGCGGGTATCGATCGCCGACGGGATTTGCTGGGGCGGACTTCCCGTAGCTGCGGGCTTGCCCGATGGCGCGTTAAGAATGGGCGCGCCAAGACCTGCCGACGGCATGGGTGCGCGACCGTTCGGCGATGGCGCAGGATTGGCCGGGGCCGGAGCGGCCAGACGCGGTGCTGCCGGCGGCGCAGCGGGACGCGGCGCAGCCGGTGCTCGATCGACCGGACCGGGGCCGGAACCGCCGGAAACTGGACGCTTGCCAAACACGAACGCAACTCCAAAAACGTTAGCGGTTACGATTGCCGTTGCAGTAATTTTTCAATCAACGGTGACAGCAAGCCCGAGCGTTGTTTCTTTGCCTCGGCACGCCCGGTCAGTTTTTGCGCCAGTTGGCGGATCATATCGGCCGTCCGGTGATTGGCCGCGACTTCCGCGATCATCTGTCCATTGTTCGCCGCCGAGCCAAACATCTGCGGATCGAAGGGAATGGCCGCCACCGGATCGTCATC